>CALABV010000099.1 GCA_937886325.1 uncultured Geobacter sp. | reverse complement strand
CGATACGTCGGGCTCAACGCGGTGACGGACGGCGACGATATGCTGTTCGGGACACCGGGCGGAGACAGCCTGAACGCCGACGCAGGTAACGACCTGATAATCGGCTATGCGGGTGACGACTACCTTGAAGGCGCGGACGGCGATGATCGGATCGATTCCGGGAGCGGCAATGATACCGTTTTCGGCGGAACCGGAGACGACGCTCTCTTCTGCGGTGAAGGGGACGACCTGATATATGCCGGTCCGGGCAACGATATCGCATGGGGCGGAATCGGCAATGACACGTACTTCTTCAATACAGGAGACGGTATCCTGACCATTGAAGACAACTATTATGAAGATGGTTCGGATGACGGGTATGGAGGAGATTACGGCGGCGACCTGCCCAGGTTTGCAGCGTCAATGGTGGACGACGGTTACGGCGGAGGGTATGGGGGGGATTATGGCGGAGATTACGGCGGGACCACGGCAATCAACGTTCTGCAGTTCGGACCCGGCATCACGCTTGCCGATCTAAGCTTTTCCGAGCAGGACGGGTACCTTGTCATCGACATCCCTTCCACCGGAGACAAAATCCGGCTCGCCGGTTACGATGCTGAACGGCCCACGTTCACTACGGCCGTCGATCTGTTCCGCTTCTCCGATGGCGGTGAAGTGACGCGCGACGACCTTATCGTCCAGGGCATAACCGTGGCTGGAACCGGCGAAGACGACTCGTTTGACGGTACGGAAGGGGTCGACTTCGTGGAGGGCGGCCAGGGGGACGACACCTTCGCCACCGGACCCGGCAATGACCGGCTTGAAGGGGGCAGCGGCAACGACACCTATCTCTTCAACCGGGGAGACGGCATCGACACCATCATCGACATCAGCGGGCCGGATATGGGGAACAGCGTCAGTTTCGGGTACGGGATACTGCAGACCGACATCCATGCCGTAGTGAAGGATGGCGCCTTGGTGCTGCGGGTCGGCGACAATGGGGACGCGCTGCGTTTCGAAGGCTTTGACCCTCGCATTCCCGGCATGCCCGAACCGGTGGCGGAGTTCCGGTTCGATGACGGATCCGTGGTCACCTTTGCCGATCTTCTGGCAAGAAGCTACGAGATCGTCGGCACACCGAATGAGGACTCCCTGTCGGGAACGCTTGACAGTGATCTGATACGCGGGCTGGAGAACAACGACCTGCTCGCGGGCGGAGGGGGAGACGATTTCTACCTGTTCGAAGCCGGGGACGGCATCGACACCATCGACGACCTCGCCGCTCCCGGCGAGGGAAACACCGTTGTCCTGCCGGACGGATCCGACCCGGAAAACGTCTTCCTGAGCCACGACCCGGATACCAGCACCCTGATTCTGCGGGAACGGGTCACGGGCAACGAGATTCATCTGACCCATTTCAACCGCCTGAACCCGTTCGGGGAGCATGCCGTCGAATACTTCCAATTCGGCGAGAACGGGCCGACCCTCACCTACCGGGAACTGCTCGCCCGAGGTTTCGACATCGAAGGGAGTGACAACAACGACATCCTGCCGGGAACGGCGACCGCCGACCGCATCCACGGCGGGGCCGGCGATGACCTCCTGAGCGGCGGGACGGGCAACGACACCCTCTACGGTGAAGCCGGTGACGACACCTATGTCTTCAACCAGGGCGACGGCGCCCTGAACATCATCGATACCGCGGAACCGGGCGCCGGCAACACCCTCCGCTTCGGTCCGGGAATCACCCCGCAGGACCTGAATCGCCACCTGCGGTTCGAAGCGCCCCAGGACGGCGGAAGCGGCGCCCTTGTCATATTCTTCGACAACGGCGATCTTGTACGGTTGTCCGGATTCGACCCCGAGGACGTGGACAACGGTCCCCGCTCCGTTGAGACATTCCAGTTCGACGACGGCACGGTCCTTTCTTTCTCCGAGCTCGTACAGTCCATCTTCGTGGTCGAAGGGGATGAGGCGGACAACATGCTGACCGGCACCAATCTCAGCGACCGCCTCTACGGATACCAGGGGGACGACACCCTGTCCGCGGGCGAAGGAGACGACGTGCTGACCGGCGGCAGCGATAACGACACGCTCATGGGGGGCTCGGGATGGGACAGCTATGTGCTGAACCTCGGCGACGGCGCCGATACCATACTCGATTCCGTTGAGGGCGGGATCGGCAACATGATCATATTCGGCGAGGGCATAACGCGCAATGATATCACCCTTGAGCAGGACGGAAACAATCTGAGGATACGGTATGGAAACGCCGGCGACGTGGTGACGATACCGGATTTCTATCCGGCAGGCGAAGACGGCTCAACAGCCATCGACACCTTCCAGTTCGGCGACGGCAGCGTACTCAGTTATCGGGAACTCGCGAATAATGCTCCCGAAGCCGGCGAAGCTGTCCTCGACGACCTGACAGCCTGCGAGGACGAGGGATTCGTCTTTCAGGTCCCGGAGGACGCCTTCAGCGACGCGGACGGAGACACGCTGACGTACAGTGCCGCCACGGCCGACGGCGCTCCCCTCCCCGCCTGGCTCACCTTCGACCCGGAGACCCGCACCTTCAGCGGTACGCCGGAGAACGGCGATGTGGGTTCTTTCCCGGTTACGCTAACAGCATCCGACCAATTCGGCGCTGCGGCCGAAAGGTCTTTCCTCCTGACCGTGGAAAACGTCAACGACGCCCCGTTTGTCGCGGTTTCCCTTCCCGACCAGGCAGCCACCGAGGACCA
The DNA here is from genome assembly GCA_937886325.1 of uncultured Geobacter sp. GTDB lineage: Bacteria > Desulfobacterota > Desulfuromonadia > Geobacterales > Geobacteraceae > RPRC01. The sequence continues at coordinate 37,368 of CALABV010000099.1, read as the reverse complement.
GCCCTTCACCTTCCAGGTCCCGGACAGCACCTTCACCGACATGGACGCAGGCGATACCCTGTCGTACGCCGCAACCCTTGAAAACGGCGATCCCCTTCCCTCCTGGCTCGCCTTTGACCCGGACACCCTCTCCTTCTCCGGCACTCCCGTTGCGGGCAGCGCCGGAGAGCTTGACGTAACCCTCACCGCAACCGATACGGCAGGCGCGGCGGCCGCGGACACCTTCCGCCTCGAAATTTCCCCTGCGCCCGGTGAAACCGTCATCGGCACGGACGGCAACGACACCCTCACCGGAACAAGCGGCAACGACACCATGGACGGCCGTTCCGGGAGCGACACCCTCAACGCCGGTGCCGGCAACGACACCCTGCTCTTCTCCGCCGACGCCACGGCCGGATTCTTCGACGTCGCGGTCAACGTGGGGAGCCCCGGTGTACCGGGCAGTCATGCCATCCAATCCCTCCTGGGCAGGAAGATGACGCACGACACCTTCAACGGCGGAGAAGGACGTGACCTTCTCATGGGCACGGGCACTGATGACGTCCTGTTCCTCGACGCGCGCTCGGGCGCTCCCCGCATTGCGGACATCGAAGCCATCGACGCGGGCGCGGGAAACGACGTCATCGATCTCACCAGTACCCGTTTCAGCTACGGCGACGTGGTCCTGGACGGAGGAACCGGCAACGATGTCCTGTGGGCCAATGCCGGCAACGACGTGCTCTTCGGCGGAGACGGCAGCGACACACTGGACGGCGGGGCCGGACACGACATCCTACAGGGAGGGGCGGGCAACGACACCCTGCGCGACCGGACCGGCGCCGGCCTTCTGGACGGAGGCGCAGGCGGAGACACCCTCTTCGGCGGCGCGGGCAACGAATTCTTCCTGGGTGGAACAGGAAACGACACGATACTGACCGGCGCAGGAGCGGACGTCATCGCCTTCAACCGGGGCGACGGCCGCGACGCTCTGTACGCCTCCGGCGCGCCGCAGGGCAGCGTGCTCAGCCTCGGCGGCGGCATCTCCTGCGACGACCTGACCTTCAGCAAGAGCGGGAACGACCTGGTGCTGGAGACCGGCGCCGGGGACGCAATCCTGCTCAAGGGGTGGTACTCCTACTCCCGCAACCGGAACGTCCTCACCCTGCAGATGATCGAAGAGGCATCGGAAGATTTCAACGTCTCGGGAGGCAACGTACTGCATGACAACAAAATAGAGCTGTTCAACTTCGCGCAACTGGTCGACGCATTCGATCGGGCCAGGGCAGCAAACCCGGCGCTCACCTCCTGGGCCTTGACCAGCGCCCTGGCCCAATTCCACTTGGGCGGCAGCGACACGGAGGCCCTGGGCGGGGACCTGGCGTACCGGTACGGGGTGAACGGGACCCTGTCGGGCATGGGCGCCACAGCGGCGCGGGAGGTCGTCACGAGCACCGGCTTCGCAACGGCGCCACAGACCCTGAAGCCGGCTTCCGGTCTCCAGGAGGGTCTGGTGAGGCTGGGATAGTCCATGCGTATTCTCCTGGCCTGGGAACTCGGAGGCGGCCTGGGGCACATGTCGATACTGGTCCGGGTCGCCCGCCGCCTGCGCTTACGCGGGCATGATGTACTCTTTGCCGTGAAGGATGTGGGTACCGCGCATCTTCTGCTGGATGCGGAGGGGTTCAGGTACGTGCAGTGCCCCCAGGCACAGGGCAGCGCAAAGAGAAAAAAGGAGCCCGCCGGTTTTGCCGATATTCTGGCAGGGGCCGGTTTCGCCGATTCGAGGATGCTGTCCGGGCTCGTACGTTCGTGGCAGAACCTTTTCGGGCTGTTTGGTCCGGATGCGGTTGTGATCCAGTATGCGCCGTCCGCGCTTGTGGCGGCGCGTCTGATCGGCGTGCCGTGCCTTGGCCTGCATACCGGTTTCGAGGCGCCTCCCGATTCCGAACCGTTTCCCTGCTTTCGCCCATGGCTCGGACTGACCCGGGAAAAACTGCTTGAAACAGAGCGGGTGGTGATTGGCACTATCAATGACATACGCATACTGCATGGCTCGGCGGGATTTTCCCGCCTTTGGCAGGCCATGAAGTGCGATAGCAACCTGCTGGCCACGTTTCCCGAGTTCGACCATTATCAGGGTCGCTCGGGCGGCCGCTATATCGGTTCACTATTCATGAACGATGACGGGGTCGACATACGGTGGCCGGATGGCGGGGGGTTCCGCGCCTTTGTCTATGTGAAGCCGGATTCGGGAACGAAACTCATTCTCAAGACCCTCCTGGATAGGGGCGCGAGCGTGGTCGCTTTCATTCCCGACCATGACGGCGAAATCAAACACGCGCTCCGCCACGCACGCCTCCGGGTATCGTCCGCCAGGATCAGGCTTTCATCCCTTTTGCCGGACATGGACCTTTCCGTCACACACGCGAATCACGGGACACTGTCGGCGCTCTTTCTCGCGGGCGTACCGATGGTTACCATACCCACCACCATTGAGCAAGGGATGCTTTCTGCCTGCGTGGAACGCCTGGGGATCGGCATGAGTTGTACGCGCGCCGGGCTTGCGGCTGGGTTCCCCCCAGCAGTCGAGAGGCTGCGATCGGAAACCGCGTTTCAAGAGGAGGCTGCGCGTCGTGCCGCACTATACGCGGGGTATAATCAGGGTCATGTGCTTGACAGGCTCGTGAAGACCATCGAGCGCCTGCCGGAATGGATCAGGAATACTCGTGATGCAACGTCATCTGAACCCCCTGTAGACGAGGACAGACGAACGAATCGTAAAGGAAATGGCGCATGAGAAAACCGGTGTTGAATGACATGGTGTGTCTGCTGACCGGGGTCCGAAATTCTCTGAAATCCCGGCTGACAAGGATGTCTGAACGGTTCTTTCCCGATACCGGGCCCGACCCTCTCGATTTCTCTCCGGCCCTTGTCCGTATCCGGGAAAAGCCCCCTGCTCCACTCGGCACGGCTGTCCTCCGGGCCTCCATGATTCTGTTCTGCCTGCTGGTGGTGTGGGCGGTCTTCGGCCGGCTCGACATCGTGGCGGTGGCGGAGGGAAAACTGGTTCCCCAGACCTATCTGAAGATAGTGCAGCCGGCCGAGCAGGGAATTGTCGAGGAGATTATGGTACGGGAAGGACAGCCGGTCCGTCGGGGGCAAGTGCTGATGCGCATGGATGCCACCGTATCCGAGGCGGAGGGCGCCGCGCTCACCGCCGAATACCATCGCCTGCGGTTGACCCTGCGACGCATTGACGCCGAACTGGCAGGCGTTCCCCTGAACCGGGAACAGGATGATCCCCTCGCCCTTTTCTCACAGGTCCTCGCCCAGTACAATGCAAACCGCAGGGCCTTCGAAAGCTCGATTGACGAGCAACGGTCAGCCCTGGAAAAGGCGGGGCAGGAAATGGCCGCTGCACGCGAGATCAAGATTAAGCTGGAACAGGTTCTCCCCCACTACCGGGAACAGGATCGGGCATTCGAGGAATTGAGCAAGGGAGGATACATCGCCCGACTGGACGCAACGGACAAGAAGCGGGAGCGCATCGAAAAGGAGCAGGATCTGAAATCCCAGGAGTATGTCATAAAGAGCGCCCGGGCCGTGATCGGGCAGGCGCGCAAGCGAGCCGCCCAGATAGCCGCCGACTACCGGCGGCAGTTGCAGACGGAACGGGTCGCCGTAATGGGAGAGTTCGAAAAGGCTCGACAGCAGCTGGCCCAACAGAGGCACCGGCAGGGTCTGCTTGAATTGAAGGCGCCACAGGACGGCATCGTCAAGGATCTCGCCACCCATACGGCCGGAACAGTGGTTACCCCCGGTACGATTCTCATGACCCTGGTGCCCCTCCGGGAGCCGCTCCGGGCGGAGGTATGGGTGTCCAACGATGATATCGGCTTCATCAGGCCGGGTCAGAAGGCGAAGCTCAAATTGAGCACCTTTACCTTCCAGAAGTATGGGATGGTTGACGGGGTTGTGGAACAGGTGGGCGCCGACGCAAGCGACGGGAATGAAAGTTCAACCGCTCCGGACGGCACTCGCGGCAATGGCGGCTCACGGTTGTTCTACAAGACCCTGGTCAGCCTTGACGCGCAGCGTCTGGTTGCCGATGGTACGGCCTACGACCTTTCGCCGGGTATGCAGGTGGCGGCGGAGATCAAGCTCGGGACCCGGTCGGTGCTGGAGTACCTGTTTTCTCCGGTGACCAGGGCGTTCCATGAATCGGGGAGAGAGAGGTAGGCGACACTATCCTTACACTACCTCATGAGAAAAGATGTGACGTTATATACGAGAGCGCTCTGGGGGCCGGCAAGGAAACGGATTCCCAGGTCGAGCAGCGGCGCCAGGACATAGGTGAAGATTTTTGTAAAAAAGACCAGCACGATGATGATGATCATGCCGTACGGTTCGATGCGGGAGTAGGCGACTGCCTGACGGTAGGGAAGAATGCCGACGACTACCCGTCCTCCGTCGAGAGGGGGAACAGGGATCAGGTTGAACAGACAGAGAAGGAGGTTCACATACAGGGAGAAGGCAAGCATCAGGGAGATAGGTTCCAGGAGCAGGCCCGTCGCCCACGGCGCCAAAATCGTGCGGTCCAGCAGCGCAATGATGCGCAAAAGACCCGCGGAAACCGCCGCGAGAATGAAATTGGTCGCAGGACCGGCCGCGGCAACCCATATCATATCCTTCTTCGGATTTCTCAGGTTTCGGAAGTCAACGGGAACCGGCTTTGCCCAGCCTATGCCCACCAGGAACACCATTATCGTTCCGATAATATCGAGATGCTTGAGGGGATTCAGGGTCAGACGACCAAGGGAACGGGCCGTCTGGTCGCCGAACCTGGAAGCCACATACCCGTGGGATACCTCGTGGCACGTGATGGCCAGCAGTGCCGGAACCAGCATTATTGACAGTTTTAAAAGGAAGTTTTCCATGTTCTCTGGTATGAGCGCCCTCCGCAATAAAGGCTATTTTTTCTACCAGATCGAAAAATGAAAGTCAATGAATGGGGTGCTTTCGAAGCTGACGGGGATTCCAAGTGTTTCTGATAGAAACGGAAAAGGCGGGATCTCTCCCGCCTTTTCTTTCATCCAATTGCAGTTCACATACTACTTAGATATCGAAGTAAAGTGCGAATTCCATGGGGACCGGACGCATGCGGACGGGGTTCACTTCCGCTTCGGTCTTGTACTCAATCCATTTTTCGATGACGTCAGGCGTGAACACGTCACCCTTCAGCAGGAACTCGTGGTCCTCCTTGAGAGCCTTGAGGGCCTCTTCCAGGCTGCCCGGCGCAGACGGGATATCAGCGAGTTCTTCCGGCGTGAGTCCGTAGATATCCTTGTCGAGCGGCTGGCCCGGATCAATCTTGTTTTCGATACCGTCGAGACCGGCCATGAGGATCGCCGCAAAGGCAAGGTAACCGTTGCAGGACGGGTCGGGAGTACGGTATTCGACACGCTTGGATTTCGGGTTGGTGGAGAACATGGGGATACGGATCGCCGCGGAACGGTTGCGGCTGGAGTATGCCATGTTCACAGGCGCCTCGAAACCGGGCACGAGACGCTTGTAGGAGTTGGTGGTCGGGTTGCAGAAGCCGCTGAGCGCTCTGGCGTGCTTGATGATACCACCGATGAAGTAGAGCGCCATCTTCGAGAGGCCGCCGTATCCGTCGCCGGCGAAAAGGTTTGTGCCGTCTTTCCAGATTGACACGTGGGTGTGCATGCCGGATCCGTTGTCTCCGTAGAGCGGTTTGGGCATGAAGGTAACGGTCTTGCCGTTGCGTACGGCAACATTCTTGATGATGTACTTGAACCACTGCAGCTTGTCCGCCATGGTGACGAGCGAGTCGAAACGCATGTCGATCTCGGCCTGACCGCCCGTTGCGACCTCATGGTGCTGACACTCGACACGGATGCCGACATTCTGCATTTCCATGACCATTTCGTTCCTCAGGTCATTCTGTGAGTCGGTCGGTGAAACCGGGAAATATCCCTCCTTGTGGCGGGGTTTGTAGCCAAGGTTGGGGAATTCTTCACGGCCGGTATTCCAGGTGCCTTCGGAAGAGTCGACAATGTAGAAAGACTGGTTGGAGCTGGAGTCGTACCGCACATCGTCGAAGATGAAGAACTCTGCTTCCGGACCGAAGTAGGCGGTATCACCGATTCCAGAGGATTTGAGGTATGCTTCGGCTTTTTTGGCTATGTTGCGCGGATCGCGTGAATAGGCTTCCTTCGTAATCGGGTCGAAGATGTTGGCGATGAGGCTCAGGGTCGGAACGGCGGTAAAGGGATCCATCTTGGCGGTAGTCGGATCAGGAAGGATGATCATGTCGGAGGCGTGGATGGGCTGCCAACCGCGGATGGAGGATCCGTCAAAGCCGAGGCCTTCCTCGAATACGTCTTCATCAAACTCGCTGATGGGTACGGTGAAGTGCTGCCAGATGCCGACGAAATCCATGAATTTGAAGTCAACCATCAGGGCGCCGTTGTCCTGTGCAAACTTTACTACTTCTTGTGGTGTCATTCGTAGTCTCCTTTTTCGTATATGAGTGACGCTTAAATTGCGTCTTGTCCCCGCTCACCCGTTCTGATACGCACTACTTCCTCTACGTTGGTAACGAAGATTTTTCCATCGCCGATCCGACCCGTCTTCGCGGCCATTTCAATGGTCTCTATGACCTTTGCTACGAGATCATCGCCGACGATTATTTCCATTTTTATCTTTGGAATGAAATCGACAACGTATTCCGCACCACGGTACAGTTCCGTATGACCTTTCTGTCTGCCGAATCCCTTGACCTCGCTTACCGTTATCCCCTGAATCCCGATCTCGTTGAGCGCCTCCTTTACTTCATCAAGCTTGAACGGCTTAATAATTGCCTCAACCTTTTTCAATTAATCACCCCCTTGAAATAAATACCTTAGCAATGTCGTAGAGATGCTATCAGATCATTTTGTGCGGAAAATCATGTCTGGAGCCACAAATGCAAATTGCTTGCCCAACAATAAAATAAGTGAAAAAACCAAATAATTCAGAACGATACGAATGCCACCAAAAAAGTTGATAACCTGGACAGCCTAAAACATGGGCATAACAAGCCGTTGATGATTAAATAATCGGCATCACCTCCCCTTTTGTTCCGACGCACTGCTTCAGTCAGATGAATATTTAACCGTTTTCGGCCGATTGAAGAAGGGCGGATACCGTCTCGACGCGAGGCATCCGTATCCCTAGCTTTTCAGCGGCTTGTAACGGCTTGTGGAAAATAGCCTCGATCTCCAATTGTCTGCCTTCTAAACGGTCAATAAGCATCGATGGTTTGTACGGACCGAGATCCCGTGAAAAAGATACCAGTTTCTCGGCGAATGAGGATGGGATATCCTTCATGAGACCCTGGGCATTGCCGCCGGCAATCACTTCCAGCATCATCTCGATAATGAGGTGACGTGTTGATTCCTGGTTCAGCAGGGCATCGACGGGCTTCTGAAGGAGTGCGCAAAGACCGTTGAAAGGGATATTCCATACGAGCTTTTCCCACCGCGCCCTTTTCAAGTCAGGAACCACCCGGCATTCTATTCCCGCTGCCTGAAAAATTGGCGCAATTTTTTCCGCCATAACCGTTTCTCCCTGACGATACTCGCCCAGGATGACGCGTCCCTCCCCCAGGTGGTGAACTACTCCGGGAACACCTCGATTTGATCGAAGAAAGGCAACTCCTCCCAGTATACGATGTTCATCGAAAAGCTCCGCGAGGGATTCTTCGTTTCCCAAGCCGTTCTGCATGGTAAGGATGATTGTCTTCTCTCCAACCAGTGGCCCGACAAGCTCCTGGTAACGATGATTGGCAAAGGTTTTCAGTCCGATCAGCACCAGATCCGCCGTGCCCATTTCTTCCGGAGTACGGTATCCGTTGACCTTCGCTAACCGGAAATCGCCGTCCACGGAAATCACCGTAAGACCATCGGCACAAATTGCCTCGTAATCACGGCGCAGAAGAAAGTGTACATCGTTCCCTGATTTTTGCAGCCTGGCCCCATAGAAAAGCCCGAGCGCGCCTGCGCCGATGACGGCAATCCGCATCGAAAATCTCCTTGTGTTGATGGGTGCGAAAGAAACGCCTTTCAGTGTGACTTTCTTGCAAAATTCAGGTGAAACGGTTATAAATACCGGAGATTGCAGTTTTTGAGCGCAGACGTTTCCGTGTGTTCATGGAAGCGGCGCCGCGAACCGGCCATCATGGGGCACGGGAGGGTGGATGGTCTTTGTCTTGCTGAGCATTGCGGCCCTGTTATTCGTACCGGCGGCTCATGCCGATTTCTATAAGTATGTGAACAAAGACGGCATTGAGTGCTACACGAACGCTCCGGCTTCCAGAAAGGCGGTTCTCGTCTTGCGTGAATCCCGGACTCGAGTTCGAGCGGCGGGAAACCCTTCCGCCGTTCTACCTCCCAGCCTGCGGTCGAAACCTTCCGCCACTCCTCTGAAGCAACGGGTCCGTGATGCAAAACCGGCGCTCCTTCCCGTCAACGGAACAATATCTTCCGTCGTCGGACTACGGTACGACCCGATTAACGGCATGCTCAGAAACCATAACGGAGTTGATATCGCGGTCCCCGAAGGGACGCCGGTACGAGCCGTTGCGCCGGGTGTCGTTTCTTACAGCGGCCCCCGCGGCGGGTATGGAAACATGGTAATCGTGGAGCATGACGACGGAACAACCACCCTCTATGCCCATAATCGCGAAAATCTCGTATCGACCGGAAGCCGTGTAGACGGAAGGTCCATTGTTGCTCACTCGGGTTCTACGGGGCGGTCTACCGGCCCGCACCTCCATTTTGAGGCCTGGTATCAGGGAGAAAACATCACGCCCGAATTTATCGGCGATACCCCGATGAAACAACGGTATTCACGCAAGTTTGCATCGATACCGAAAAGAACCCCCATACGCAAGCTTGTCATGGCCGACGGCACAATCCTTCTTACCAACATCCCTCTTGTCCATCCATAACGGATGAACATCGTTCATAAACCTCAGTCGACAATCCGAGAGAGTTCGGCGATGGTTGCCGATGCCAGCGAGTCGGTAACGGAGACTGCGTCCGAAAGCTTTTCCGCGGGATAGCTGTTGGTCACCGCGAGCACCATGAGGCCGGCTTTGCGGGCGGAGTCAATACCTGCCGGAGTGTCCTCGATGGCCAGACACGTAGCCGGTGTGATGTTCTTCTCCGGAAAGGCCTCAGCAAGGCGCTCCAGCGCCAGCTGATAGCTCTCCGGATCCGGCTTGCTCGCCCGTACATCCTCAGCGGTTACAATGACATCGAATACTTTCTGAATACCCAGCTGCCCAAGGATGGGTCGGATGTCCCGTGACAGGGCGCCGCTGCACAGGGCGAGGGGAAAAGTTCCGGATAGGGATTTCACCAGTTCGATGACACCCGGGTAGGGTTGTACACCCTTTTGTACAACTTCCTCGAACAGCCGCGCCTTCTCATTAATCAAGGATTTCAACAGCTCTTCGTCCAACTCCCTTCCCGAGACCCTGAAAACCTCCCGGAATGCGTCGCGGTCGTCAAAACCTATGTACCGTTCGAGATAGTCATCCCATGAATAGCCGAGGCCCAACGGTCGGAGCACTTCCTGAAAAGCCCGGAAGTGAATCGGTTCCGTATCCACAATAATCCCGTCGAAATCAAATATGACAGCTGTCAGCATGGAACCTTCCATTTTCTTGATTCTATTCGCACCAACTTACATCCCCCATTCCTCGCCGCAGTACCTCGGGCACATCGTCAATCAGGCTGACCACCGAGCTGACCGCGGCGGAGAGGATTCCCCCATCCACGACAATATCGAGTTGTTTGCCGAGCTCCCGATCAACGAAAACCGGGTCCCCGATAGGTTCTTCTCCCGAACGATTCGCACTGGTGGTGATGATCGGATGACCAAGCTGTCGGACAATAGCAAGACATATCAGGTTATCGGGGATGCGAATGCCGACGGTCTTCTGTTTTGTGACCAGAAGATCGGGGACGGTGCTTGAGGCGGGAAGAACAAAGGTGTAGGCGCCCGGAAGAAGACGCTTCATGATCTTGTACTGGTAATTGCTTACCTTGGCATACCGGGCAATATCGGAGAGATCGCTGCAGATGAAAGAAAACGGCTTTTTCTTCTCTCGCTGCTTTATCGAATAAATCCTCTCAATCCCTTTCTTGTTCATGATACTGCAGCCGATACCATAGGTGGTGTCGGTTGGGTAGGCAATGACGCCCCCCCTTTCCAGGATATCGACGACCTTTGCTATCAGGCGCGGCTGCGGATTTTCCCCGTTTATGGCGAGCAGCATCGTCAGTCCTCCGGATTCAGCTCCAGCAGGGACTGATGAACAAAGCGTCCGTCCTTCTGGATTAAAATATCGTCAAACCATATCTCTCCATCACCTTCAAGTATCTTCACAAGATCCCAATGGACCGCGGAACGGTTGCCGTTGTCGCATTCATCATAGCACTGACCGGGGGTTAGATGAATCGAGCCGAAGATCTTCTCATCAAAAAGGATGTTCCGCATCGGGACCCGTATCCTTGGATTCACTCCCAGCGCGAACTCTCCCAAATAGCGTGCGCCATCGTCCGTATCGAGTATCCGGTTGAGCGCCTCGGTGGATGTCGGGCAGGATGCGTGCACGATTTTTCCCTTCGAAAACTCCAGGGTGACGCCGGAAAATTCCTTGCCCTGATAGAGTGAAGGACAGTTGTACGTTATGTGTCCCTCTACGGAGTCCCGCACCGGAGCGGTAAAAACCTCCCCGTCCGGGATGTTGTAGCGGCCGTCGCACTTGATGCCCTTGAAACCCTTTATGCTGAAGGAGATATCGGTATCCGAAGCCGTTATTCGAACCCTGTCCGTCCTATCCACCAGTTTTTTCAGTTTTTCCTGCTTGCGGGATTCTTCCCGCCAGTCAACGCAGCAGGAGGAAAACAGGTAGTCTTCATACTCGTCGAGACTCATTCGAGCCTCCTGAGCCGCGCCATGGGTGGGAAAACGGGTCACTACCCACCGAGTGTTTTTCACTCTCCAATCCGTAATCGGTCGTCTGATCCTCGATGCGGCAATCATGTTTCCCTGGTCCGCCCGGGCAAGAGCCATGGAGTTTTCCGCCGAGCCTATCCCGATATACACGGTCACCTGTTTCATGAATTCCAGCTTGTGTTCCGGGAAATGGGCAATCTGCTTTTTACCTGCGATTGTATAAAAAAGACGGTCGATCTCGGGCACGGAAAAATCGTATTCCACGTACTTGGCTCCCCTGCTGAGGCAAAGGGAGTAGATCTCCTTGACGAGAGGGATGCAGCCGATGCCGGAGGCGCTGATCAGTACGATATCGTTCTTTTTCACCCGTGTTGAATAGTCAACCAGGATCCCGGCCATTTCCCGTATGCGCGGATCGTGCATTCTCTTTCTTTTCTCCTGTAGTTGTCAGGACGCGTCAGGCCGTCTAGTCGCAACCCGTATGTCCGAAACCGCCCTCTCCTCTTCGTGTCTCTCCCAGCTCATGAACTTCCACCAGTTCCGCTCGTTCAAAGAGGGCGAAGACCATCTGCGCGATTCGCTCCCCGCTCCTGATCGGAAAAGGCTCGGAACCGTGATTGATAACGATGATTCCGATTTCGCCACGGTAATCCGGGTCGATGGTGCCGGGCGAATTCACCAGTGTTACACCGTGGCGTAGGGCCAGGCCGCTCCTCGGACGTATCTGCGCCTCGCATCCTTCCGGCAATTCGAGCGCGATACCGGTGGGAACAAGACACCTTTCACCGGGGCGGAGGAGTATGTCCTCCGGGACATCGGCATAGAGATCCATGCCCGCTGAGTTGCATGTCATGTATGATGGAAGAGGATTCTTGCCGCGGCCGGGTATACGTCTTATTTTTACGGTGAGTTTTTCATTCATCAGGCATCACAGGGACAGGGAAGATTCGGGAAAGGAAAGAGCGTCCAGTTTTCCCAGTACCTCAAGGGTCAAGTACTCGTCTCGAAACATTTCCCGGCAAAGATCCATGACGTCCCGGGCAGTGACCCGTTCCAGCGCCGTGATAATTTCGGAAAGTGAGACCTGGCGGCCAAAGTAGATCTCGTTTTTCGCCAGTTTCGTCATCCTGTTGTCAGTGCTTTCTAGCGACAAGAGAAGGTTCCCTTTGAGGTGTTCGCGGGCAAATTCCAGTTCGGCGTTCGTTATCGGCTCGTTTTTCAGCGCTCTGAATTGTTGAAGGATAATGTCGATGACTTCCACAAGCTTTTCCTGTTTCGTGCCCGCGTAGACCACCAGAGTGCCCGTGTCCGAGTGTGACAGTACATAGGAATACACGGAATACGCCAAGCCCTTCTCTTCCCGCACTTCCTGAAAGAGTCTCGAGCTGATGCTCCCGCCTAAAATTGTGTTGAGGATATACCCCACGTACCGTTGCGGACTGTCTTGAGGGAGGGCCTTTGTCCCGATGCAGAGATGGACCTGTTCAAGATCCTTGTTGATTATTTCCATGCGTTTTTCGCAGACGGGAAGCTCCGGGTCTTTCTGGCAGGAACCTTCCTCCACATCCGCGAAAAGGGCCTCAAGCAGAGTGACAAGTTCGGGGTGGGATACTTTTCCGGCAGCCGATATAATGATGTCTTCCGTTCTGAAGCGCTCATTCCTGCTGTTCAGGATGATATCACGGGAAAGCCTCCCGACGCTTTCTTCGGTGCCGGCGATGGACATGCCGAGGGGGTGGCTTTTCCAGAAACTCTGGCAAAAGAGCTCGTGGATGTAACTTTCAGGGCTGTCCCTCAACATCCGGATTTCCTGAAGGACAACCTTCCGCTCCTTTTCGATCTCCGTGGGGTCGAACGTGGAATGTAAAAAAATGTCGGAGAGGAGCTCAATCGCTTTTGGAAGGGATTCGTTCAGTACTTTGGCATAGTAGCAGACATACTCCCTGCAGGTGAAGGCATTGAGGACACCGCCCACGGAGTCTATCTCGCGGGCGATGTCCAATGCAGTGCGCTTTTTTGTTCCTTTGAACAAGAGGTGTTCGATGAAATGGGCGACACCATTTATATCCCGCTTGTCGTGGCGAGACCCGTTGGTGACCCATATTCCGATTGCCACTGAATGGGAATGGGGAATGGACTCGCTGACAACCTGGATTCCGTTTTTTAGCGTGGACTTGGTAATCATATTGTAACTATACACCTGAAAAGGCCAATTACCAGCGCCTGGAATCCGTGTTTACGCGGGCAGGGAAGCTCCGAGCGCTTCCTTGCGGGACAGCTTGATCTTGCCTTGCTTGTCGATGCCGATGCACTTGACAAGTACCTTGTCTCCCTCGCGGAGAACGTCGCTGACGTTCTTGACTCGTTCGGTATCAAGCTCCGAGATGTGAACAAGACCGTCGGTGCCGGGGAATATCTCCACGAACGCTCCGAAGTCCATTACCTTCTTAACCGTTCCCATGTAGAGTTTTCCTTCTTCCGCCTCCGCCGTAAGATCGCGAATCATCTTTATTGCAAGTTCGCAGGCGGCCATGTCGTGGCTTGCGATGTTTATCTTGCCGGTATCCTCGATATCTATCGTGACTCCTGTCGCCTCGGTGATGCCGCGGATGTTTTTCCCGCCTGAGCCTATCACGTCGCGGATCTTGTCGGTCTTGACATAAATAGTCGTTATTCTCGGCGCATAGGGAGACATCTCCGTGCGGGGCTGCACAAGAGCTTCCGCCATCTTCCCAAGGATGTGAAGCCTTCCTTCCCTTGCCTGCTCCAAGGCTTTCTGCATGATATCCCTGGTTACGCCGGTAATTTTGATATCCATCTGCAACGCGGTAACGCCCTCGGCGGTTCCCGCGACCTTGAAATCCATGTCGCCGAGGTGATCTTCATCGCCAAGGATATCTGAAAGAATGGTGAAGTTTTCGCCTTCCTTGATGAGGCCCATTGCAATTCCCGCCACCGGCGCCTTTACGGGGACACCGGCATCCATAAGAGAAAGGGAACCGCCGCAAACCGTTGCCATTGACGATGACCCGTTGCTTTCCAGGATATCGGAAACAATCCTCACGGTGTAGGGGAATTCGTCGAATCCCGGCAGGACCCTCTCGAGAGCCCTCTCGGCAAGCATGCCGTGTCCTATCTCACGGCGTCCGGGAGCTAGACGCATGCTCGTTTCTCCAACCGAATACGGTGGAAAGTTATAGTGCAGCATGAATCTTTTTTTGCTTTCTCCATACAGGGAGTCAATGCGTTGTTCGTCAATGGAGGTCCCCAGGGTAGCGGCAACGATCGCCTGGGTTTCTCCCCGGGTAAACAGCGATGAGCCATGGGCTCGAGGGAGGATGCCGACTTCCGGGGTAATCTTTCGTATGGTCCTGGTGTCGCGTCCATCGATGCGCTCACCGTCCTTCACGATATGCTCGCGGACGAGCTGGTATTCCAGGTCATCGAGGAAACCGGAGATTTCCGCGGCACGATCTTCAAATTCAGCGAAAAGCGCTGCCTGTACCTCCTCCGCAATGAGGGCAAGCCGATCGTGTCGCTCGACTTTTGTCTTTATCTTGACGGCTTCCTTGATTTTTTCCTTTGCCAGTTCGGAAACCTTGTTCTTCAGGGTTTCGTCCAACGAGGGAGCCGCCACCTCACGCTTCGCCACACCGGCGAGAGCGCGAAGTTCTTTCTGCGCTTCCAGAAGGGGTTGCAGAGCCGCGTGGCCGAAATAGACGGCGTCAAGCATCTCCTGTTCGGAGACGATAGCCGCCCCGCCTTCAACCATGATGACCGCATCCCTGCTGCCGGCCACAACTATCTCGATATCGCTTTTCTCCAATTCGTCCGCGGAAGGATTGCAGATGAACTTTCCATCCACCCTTCCCACCTTAACTCCCGCGATAGGCCCCTGGAACGGGATGTCGGAGACTTCCAGGGCAGCCGAAGCGCCCACAATGGAGAGCATTGCCGGGTCATGGTCACGATCGGCGGAGATCACGGTAGCCATGATCTGTGTTTCGTTGAAGAAGTGTTCCGGGAAAAGGGGACGAATCGGTCTGTCGATCAGGCGACTGCTCAAAGTTTCGTTCTCGGACGGACGCCCTTCCCTTTTAAAGAAGCCGCCGGGAATTTTACCTCCGGCGTAGGCTTTTTCCTGGTAGTTGACCGTCAGAGGGAAGAAGTCCTGCCCCTCGCGCGCGGATTTTGCGGCGACCGCGGTTACAAGCACCATCGTGTCTCCGCATCTCACAACGACAGCGCCGTGCGCCTGTTTTGCCATCCAGCCTGTTTCCAAAGTTACCGTTTTTCCTTGTACATCTGCTATTACTGTATGTTTCTTCATAGTGGCCTCCATGCTGTTGTGTCTGTTGGGGCCGTCGATAAAGTTACCAAAAGCCCTTGAACGGCAGGCTTTGTAGTAATTTTACCCGCGCCCCCAACAAAAAAACAAACGGGCTTCAAGCCCGTTGAAAAAAAGAAAGGCAATATATCCCTTCTATTTCAAGAGATATACTGCCTTTTGTTATCTCCTGATACCAAGTTTTTCGATGATGGCTCGGTATCTCTCGACATCCTTGCTTTTCAGGTAATCGAGAAGCCGTCTTCTTTGTCCGACGATCTTGAGAAGACCGCGCCGGCTGTGATGATCTTTCTTGTGAACCTTGAAATGCTCCGTCAAATACGTGATCCTCTCGGTGAGAATCGCTATCTGTACTTCAGGAGAACCGGTATCATTCTCATGACGTTTATGTGTCTTGATGATTTCCTGCTTCTTATCTGTTACCAGCATTCGGGTACACCCCCTTTCCGGTGAAAAATATAGTGTATAAAGCTTGTTTCGTATATCTGGCGAAGGCTTTCTTTTCTATCACGAATACACTGTGTATGTAAAGGAAAACCTAGCTGAAAACCCTTAAAAGACAAACGGTTTTCATTGTATCGGAATCGTCGCCCGGATTGGCGGCGGCAACAGCCAGTAACCTCCCCTCGAAGGAAAGACGCACCTTTTGTCCGGATCCCGGTTCAATAGGGGAAAAGTCAGTAAAATCATCCTTTCCCGGAGCAATTCCATGACTGACCTTTTGCGCTCCCCGTGCGGTCAGCACAAGGTCTTTCAGATGTGATAACGCGTCGTAGGGAGAAAGCAGTCCGGTGTCGATTGTTTCTCCATCCCCGGGAATTCTGAGCATATCAGGTGATACGGCGTTCTCAAGGGTGAAAGGACCGCTTTTCAATCGCCGCAGTTCACACAGATGGGCGCCGCAACCAAGGGTTTCTCCGAGATCGGAGGCGAGGGTACGAACATATGTTCCACGTGAGCAACTGACCATGAAGGTGATGAAAGGCATCTCAATGGATTCAATGGTGATCGCGTGCACGGTGATTTCGCGTGCCGTCCTCTCCACTTCCTCTCCTCTGCGCGCCATCTTGTAGAGTGGAACCCCTCCCTTTTTGATTGCGGAATACATGGGGGGAGTCTGGAAAGAAGTCCCCCTGATACGGGAAAAAACTTCCACCACTGTCTCTTTCGTGATGCCGGCATACTCTCTGCGCCTGAGAATTGTTCCGGTTCCATCCTGGGTATCCGTCGAAATCCCCAGGCACATGCGCGCCCTGTACTGCTTTTCCGATTCATCGAGAAAAGGAATTGCCTTGGTCGCTTCGCCGAGGGCTAAGGGCAGCACGCCCGTCGCGAACGGATCCAGGGTACCCGTATGCCCGATTTTTTTCTGTTTCAGCGTCCTTCGGGCCGCAGCCACCACATCATGAGACGTCATGCCGGCAGGCTTGTCAACTACAAGAAAACCGTTCATCAGTTAAAACGCATTCTCAAGATACGAAAAAACGGTTTTCTTGACCTCATCAATAGATCCGTTTACAACGCATCCCGCGGCGTTATGGTGACCACCACCGCCGAAAGCGGCCGCAAGAGCCGATACGTTTACCTTTCCCTTGGAACGGAAGCCGACCTTGTATACCCCCTGCCGTACCTCGCGGAACAGGACCGCCACTTCTACGCCGTGGATGGAACGGGGATAATTGACGAAGCCGTCCGTCAGATCAGGACCTGCCCCGGTCTTCTCATACATGTCGAGAGTGACGGTAACCGATGCGAAGTCACCCCGCTCCGACACGGTCAAGGTTGCCAGCGCCAGCGCCAGGAGTTCCAGTCTTTTGCGGGGTTGGCTTTCGTATAACCTTTCGGCGATGAACCATGGATTAATGCCGAGTTCAACCAGTTCGCCGGTTATCCGGAAGGCTTCGGGGTCGGCATTGGAATAACGGAAGGATCCGGTATCGGTGACGATGGCGGTATATATGCACAGGGCGGTCCCGTAGTCGACGACGTGGCCGGATTGTTTGATGATCCGGTAAATAATGGCGCCGGTAGCGGAGGCCTTGGGGTCGACGAGGTTGATGTCACCGAACTGTTCACCGTAGGGATGGTGATCGATGTTGACGATCTTTCCTTTACCGGGAAATGAAACGAAATCTTCACCGGCCCGCTTCAATTCTCCGGCATCGAGAACGAAACTGACATCGAAAGACCGATCAGGAATGGCCGGTACGGCGGATTCGGCCAGGGGGAGAAACAGATAGTTGTCGGGAATCGGATCGCAGTAGTAAACGGTCACATCCTTCCCCATCGAGCGGAGAAAGCAACCAAGGGCCATTGTCGAACCGATTGCGTCCCCGTCGGGGTTTTCATGGGTCGTGATGAGAAACGAAGTACCGGCTTCAATTTCATTAATTATCTTGGATATCATCGTTATGTTCAGTGCTTATTATCTCATCAAGCAACTCATCGATGTGTTGTCCGTAGTCGAGAGATGCGTCGTAGCGGAATATAAGATCAGGGACATATCGCATGCGCAGGTTTCTGCCCACTTCCTTCCGAAGGTATCCCTTTGCGCTGTTAAGTCCTTTTTCAGCCGACTTCTTCTCGGTTTCATCACCCACGACCGAAAAAAAGACGGTCGCAAGGTGCAGATCATCCGACAGCTTTACGCCGGTTATCGTGGTGAAGCCGATGCGCGGATCCTTCACTCCTTTGATGAGGAGCGCGGAAATTATCTCATGTATTGCTTCGGCAACCTTTTCAGCTCGTTTTACCGTCATCGTACCTCTCGCAGTTACAACGTTGCGGCGATTTTCTCCATTTCAAACGCCTCGATGATATCCCCAATTTTGATATCGTTATAATTTTCCAGGGAAATACCGCACTCATAGCCGGATGCCACTTCCTTTACATCATCCTTGAAACGACGCAGGCTCGCCATCCTTCCATCGTAGACAACAATATTGTCGCGAAGCAGTCGCACCTGGGAATTTCTCGGAATCTTGCCGTCAAGAACATAGCAGCCCGCCACATTACCATGTTTCGGCACGGAGAAGACTTCCCTGATCTCGGCCCGGCCGAGGTATTTTTCCTTGAGGGTCGGCTCCAGAAGGCCTTCCATAGCTTTTTTGATATCATCGACGGCGTCGTAGATAATGTTGTAGAGGCGGATATCCACCCCTTCCTTTTCGGCCAGGGCCTGGGCCTTGACTTCGGGACGGACGTTGAAACCGAGGACAATGGCGTTGCTGGCGGTTGCCAGGTTAACGTCCGTTTCCGTAATGGCGCCGACGGACGAGTTGATAACGCGCAGGCGGATTGCGTCGGTGGAGAGCTTGCGCAGCGACTCGGAAACAGCCTCCACGGATCCCTGGACATCGCCTTTGACCACAACGTTGAGTTCCTTGACCTCGCCCTTCTGGATCTTTTCGTACAACTGTTCAAGAGAAAGCTTGCTCGTTTTCGCGAGCTCCGTCTCGCGAATCTTCTGCTGGCGGTGCAGAGCGATTTCCTTGGCCTGGCGCTCGTCCGCCAGAACAACGAAGACGTCGCCCGCATCGGGCACGCCGGTAAGGCCGATGACTTCAACGGGCATGGAGGGGCCGGCGACAGTCACCTTTTCGCCGCGGTCGTTCTGCATGGCGCGGACTCTTCCGAAGTGGATCCCGGAGACGAAGTAGTCTCCGACCTTCAGGGTTCCCTCCTGGACGAGAACAGTCGCAACGGGACCGCGCCCCCGATCCAGTTTCGCCTCGATGATCGTGCCGCGGGCTTCTTTGTCGGGGTTTGCCTTCAGCTCCATGACGTCGGCCTGCAGAAGGACCATTTCCAGCAGTGATTCCACGTTGAGATGCTTCTTCGCGGAAACTTCGACAAAGATGGTGTCGCCACCCCATTCCTCGGAAACAAGCCCGAACTCCATAAGCTCCTGCTTGACCCTCTCAGGCTTGGCCTCGGGCTTGTCGATCTTGTTCACCGCGACAATGATGGGGACTCCGGCGGCCTTGGAATGGTTGACCGCTTCCCGCGTCTGAGGCATGACCCCGTCGTCGGCGGCCACCACCAGGATGACGATGTCGGTGACCTTTGCGCCTCTGGCGCGCATGGCGGTAAACGCTTCGTGACCCGGTGTGTCGAGAAAGGTGATCTTTCTTCCGCCCAGCTCCACGTCGTAGGCGCCGATATGCTGAGTGATGCCGCCCGCTTCCCCGGCAATGACGTTCGTCGTGCGGATGGCATCCAGGAGAGAGGTCTTTCCATGGTCGACATGTCCCATAATCGTAACCACGGGTGAGCGCTTCACAAGATCCTCTGGTTTGTCCGGTGCTGCCTCCAGGATTTCTTCCACATCCATGGCGACATTCTCCACTTCGTACCCGAAGTCCGAGGCAATAATGGTCGCGGTTTCGAAATCAAGGGGGTGGTTGATGGTGGCCATGAATCCCATTTTCATCAGCGCACGGATCAGGTCATTGGCCTTGGCGCTCATCCTCTTCGCCAGTTCGCCTACGGTGATGCTTTCGGATATCTTGATGATTCTTTTAATCGCCTTGGGAATCGTAATCTCGGTTTTTCTGCTCTCCGCAAGCGCTCCCCTGTCCTTGTCCCTCTTTTTGCCCTTTCCGGGGCGAAGCGAAGGTTCGAAAACCCTTTCACGCTTTTCGATAATTTCCACTTTCTTGAAAGCGTCTTTTTTCTTGCCGGCAACGGTGGGGCCTTTCTTACCGGCACGATCCATTTCGACCGGAGGAGCTTCCTTGCCTTTCCGCCCTTTCTTTCTTTCGTCAACCGACACCGGCGTTTCCTGGGCTTGTATCGGAGCGGGCCGCTCCTGAACCGGTTGTGCCGGTCGGGCGGCAGGCTGCCGTTCGGCAGGCCGCGCCGCATGTCTCGGTTGCGGTACGGGAATTTCAACGCGACCAATAATACGTGCGCGTCCGGGGACATGCTTTTCGGGTTCCGGCGCGACAGCCTTCTTCGGCTCAGGTTCTGTCGGCTGTGCCGGTTCTTTCGGCTGCGGCGACTCTTTCGGTTTCACCGGTTCCGCCGCCACGTGTTTTTCCTCAACGACAGCAGGCTTCTCAGGCTTCGGCGCTTCAGCAACCACCGTCTCCTCGACCTTTTTCGTCTCAACGGGCTTCACTTCAGCCTCGACGGAAGGTTCCGCAATCTCGGAGACAGCCGGTTCTTCAGCCTTTGCCGCGACAGGCTCTTCAACATGCTTCGGACGCCTGCGGATAACGGTTGGTTTAACGCGGACTTCTTCCTGAGAGGGCTCTTTCGCCGCGGGCTTTACAGGGGTGAGCTTTGCAATGTCTTCATCACTGACGACCGCCATGTGACTGGTAACCTCCACTCCGACAGCCTTCAGCCTGGCGATGAGTTCCTTATTGTCAATCCCCATTTTCTGGGCCAACTCATGTATGCGGGTTTTATTCATCCGGCACATCCCTCCCCTCTCAAGAAGTTCCTGTATCTGGTAATTTCCATTTTCAATTTTTCGACAAATCCCTGTCCCTGCACGGCGAGAACGCTCCTCGGACTCTTTCCCAGAAGAGCGCCGTACCGCTCCTTGTCAAAAAGAGTCACGGATTCCACGCCGTAGTGGGTCGCGAGGCAGCGTATCCTGTTTCCGATGTCTTCCGATACATCGGAGGCAACCAGCATGATCTTGGGTATATCCTTGTATTTTTTCAGGACTTCTCCGACCATGTCGCTTCCGGAGACAATCTTCCCCGCTTTGTTGGCCAGGGCGATGTAGGATGCTATCCTGTCCTCCATTAGCGCGATAATCCGATTCCGGAGGCTTTCGACATCCACACCCTTAATATCTTTTTTAAAAGCCCTGGAAAACTGTTTCCTCTCACATGCCTGTCGAATGCAGGATTCCTTCAAACAGGTGTACACTCCCCGTCCCGGAAGTTTCTGCATGAGGTCGGGCACAAGGGAACCGTCAGGTGCAAGGACAAAACGAATCAGCTCATCCTTTTCGCACGCAGAACGGCAACCGACACAGGTTCTCCGAGGCGATTCCTTGGCCATGGGCTACTCTTCGGACACTTCCTCTTCAGTGGCCGGTTGTTCCGCGGCGTCCTGCCGAGCGGCGACTTCCTGTTGTACTTCGGGCTCAGCCGAAGTCTCGGATTCGGGCACAGGCTCTTCTTTTTGCGTTTCATCGGCTGTACCGTCGAATGACGAATACTGGAGCATTTCGGCTTCAGCCGCCCTGGTCTCGCTCTTGATATCGATTCTCCAGCCCGTCAGCCGGGCAGCGAGCCGCACGTTCTGGCCCCGCTTGCCAATGGCAAGAGACAGCTGATCGTCGGCAACGATGATTTCCATGGCACTGCTCTCATCGTCTATGTAGATTTTGGATACCACGGCGGGAGCAAGCGCATTGCAGGCAAACCGGGCAATATCCTCGGACCAGGGGATAATATCAATCTTCTCTCCACGCAACTCGGAAACCACATTCTGAACACGCGCGCCCCTCATCCCGACGCAGGCGCCGACCGGGTCGACATTTCCGTCGTGGGAGTAAACGGCAATCTTCGCCCGACTCCCCGGCTCACGGACAACGCCCTTCACTTCCACGATTCCCTCGGCAATCTCAGGCACTTCACCCTCGAAGAGCTTCGCGAGCATAGCCGGATTCACGCGCGAAAGGACAATCTGAGGTCCCTTGCCGGTCATCTCGATCCTGGTGATGAGCGCCTTGATTCGATCTCCCTGCCGGTATACCTCGCGTGGGGCCTGCTCGTTCTGCGGCAGAACGGCTTCCGCTCGGCCCAGGTCGACGATCAGTTCGCCTTTTTCATAGCGGCGCACGATGCCGTTCACCAGTTCTCCCTTCCGCTCGATGAACTCATTGTAGATGGTTTCGCGTTCCGCTTCACGCACCTTCTGGATTATCACCTGTTTGGCCGTCTGGGCCGCGATGCGGGTAAAGTCGCTGGCATCCATCTTCATGCCGAGAGAATCACCTATTTCGACGTCCGGATCCACCTCGCGGGCCTCTTCAAGGTCGATTTCCTTGTAGGAGTCCTGGACCTCATCGACCACGGTAACGAACTCGAACAGCTCGACTTCGCCGATCTCCTCGTTGAAATGGGCTTCCAGATCACGGGTGTTACGGTACTTCTTGTTGGCTGCAGTAAGAACTGCCTGCTCAAGGGCATCAAGAACAATCTTTTTGTCGATGCCCTTTTCCTTTACGATCTGGTCGATGGTATTTTTAAGGTTAAAGGTGGTGTCCACTTCCGATTCTCCTCAAAAAAATGTTGTGATAAACGCTGTCCGGTTCACCGGGTATCGATGTGCTTACTCATTACATCTCGAACTCGAGGTTTGCTTTCGCCACCGCCGCCAAGGGGATGGATGCGGTTTGACCCTCCCTCAGCTTCACCCGGATCAGGTCTCCTTCCATTCCGAGGAGTTCCCCCAGAAAGGTCTTTCGAGGGTTCCCGGCATCATCGGGAAGAGTCTCGAATGTCTTTATCTTTACCAGGCGCCCGGCATATGACTCGAAATGGCTTCTTGTCTTGAGAGGACGGTTCAATCCCGGAGAAGAGACTTCAAGCGTGTATCTGCCGGGTATGGTATCCTCAACGTCGAGCACCGCCGCAAGTTCCCTGCTGACGGCCGCGCAATCGTCCAGAGATACTCCTCCCGTCTTGTCGATATACAGACGCAACACCATCTGTCTTCCCTCGCGCTTATATTCCAGTTCCACGAGCTCCATGCCCAGAGAAGAGACAAGTGGCCGCGCCAATGCTTCAACCTGTTCCGTTACGTCCATGTATTCCCTTAAAAATTAAGCTGAAAACAAAAAAAGCGAGCCGGAAGAGCTCACTTTTTTAGGGTGAACATTAAGTTATGGAGCGTTTTTACCATGTGACTATCGAAAAATGCAAGCTTTTTTTTGTCCGAAGCGGAGGGATTGACAGATTGCCGTCAGCCGGTGTATGAAAGTAGGCTCTTTTTCTGAAATTACCCACGCAGAAAGGCTACTCAATGATTACGATCGATTTTGAAAAAATGGGGGGACTGGTTCCGGCAATCATCCAGGACCATGAAACCGGGGAAGTGCTGATGTTGGCCTTTATGGATGAAAAGACCCTGAATCTTACTCTTGAGACAGGCAAGACCTGGTTTTTCAGCCGCAGCCGGAACAAATACTGGATGAAGGGCGAACAATCGGGAAATGTCCAGGAGGTAATGGAAGTCTATACCGACTGCGACGCGGATTCGATCCTTATCAGGGTCAAACAGCACGGCGGCGCTGCCTGCCACACCGGAAACCGGACCTGCTTCTACGTGAAGCGCGAGGGTGACCAGTGGGTGGAACACTCCAACCCCTTATTCAACCCCGACGAGGTATACAAAAAATGAAAAAACTTCTCAAGTTCGGCATCCCCAAGGGGAGCCTTGAAAGCGCAACCGTTGAGCTGTTTCGTAAAGCCGGATGGAATATCGCCCTCTCTTCCAGGAGTTATTTCCCCTCTATCGACGACGAGGAGATGAAGTGCAATCTGATTCGTACCCAGGAAATGAGCAAATACGTGGAAAAGGGGACCATCGATGTCGGTATTGCCGGCAGGGACTGGGTCATGGAGAACGACTCGGACGTGGTGACTGTCGCTGATCTGATCTACTCCAAGGTATCGCGCAAACCGGCCCAATGGGTACTGGTCGTGACCCAGGATTCCCCCATCAAATGCGTCGCCGACCTGAAGGGGAAGACCATCTCCACGGAACTGGTGGGCTTCACGAAACGCTACTTCGCCGAGAGAAAGATACCGGTCAGCGTCGAGTTTTCCTGGGGCGCCACCGAGGCAAAGGTTGTCGAGGGACTCTGTGACGCCATTGTGGAGGTCACCGAGACGGGATCCACCATCCGTGCGAACGGCCTGCGCATCGTGGAAACGTTGATGACGTCGAACCCCATCATTATCGCCAACAAGAAGGCTTGGGACAATCAATGGAAGCGGGAAAAGATCGAGCAGATAACCACTCTCCTCCAATCTGCGCTGAAGGCTGAGAACATGGTCGGTCTCAAACTGAACGCGCCCAAGGAGAAGATCGAAGATATCATCAAGGTTCTCCCAAGCCTCAACTTCCCGACTGTTTCCAGCCTCTACAACACGGATTGGGTATCCATCGAGAGCGTTCTCAATGAAAAAGAGGTGCGGAGGATCGTGCCGGAACTGTTGAAGGTGGGTGCGGAAGGCATCATCGAGTACCCCCTTAACAAGATCATCTGAAACAAATACCGTGTGCGCGTATTGATGCGCTGATCACCGTATCTACATCCAACGGGGCGTGCCGAACACGCCCCGTTTTGCATCCCCATCTCTTTTGTCTCATCCTCCCCGGGATTTTCCCCGCCCAATCTGTCAACCTGTTTTTTGTTTCAGGTTGACAACCACCTTTCCCGTGTGATACCTGAAAACCGGAGGTAGTGCATGAGGCCTTTGCTGCTTGAGATCACGAACAGGATTCTTGACAACGGAACACTCTCTCGTGATGAGGCGCTGGAACTGGCTGCGTTTTCGGGTACGGATCTGTTCGACCTGTTTGTGGCGGCAAGCCGAATAAAAGAGTTTTTCGTCGGGAACCGGATTCACCTGTGTTCCATCATCAATGCGAAATCGGGGCGTTGTGGGGAAGATTGCGCATTCTGCGCCCAGTCGGTCCATCACGAAACCGGCGCTCCCGTGTATCCGCTGATCTCTGAAGAAGGCATAACAACGGCTGCTCTCCGGGCGGAACGGAACGGTTCGGGCTGCTTCGGCATTGTCACGAGCGGGACGAGCGTCGCGAGCGGTGATGAACTGGAAACGATCTGCGCGGCATTACGAAGCATACGGTATCAATCGCGCGTCTCCCCCTCCTGTTCCCTTGGAATCATCGACCGGGAGACGTCCCTGAAGCTGAAGGAGGCGGGAGCGATCACCTACCACCATAACCTGGAGACTGCCCGTTCCTTCTTCCCGAACATCTGCACCACCCACGACTACGAAGAGGACGTTGAAACGGTGAGGAACGCCAAGGCCGCCGGACTGCGGGTTTGCTGCGGCGGAATCTTCGGCATGGGGGAAAGCATGGCCCAGCGTATCGAGCTTGCTTTCACCCTGCGTGAGCTTGATGTGGATTCCGTGCCCATTAATTTCCTCAACCCTGTACCCGGCACGCGGCTTGCCGACGCTGATTTCCTGACTCCCCTGGAATGCCTCAAAACTATCGCCCTGTATCGCCTGATTATTCCCGCGAAAAAGATAACCATATGCGGCGGCCGGGAAAAGAATCTCCGTGATTTGCAGTCCTGGATGTTCCTCGCCGGCGCCAACGGAACCATGATCGGTAACTACCTGACCACCAGCGGCAGGGACGAGGAACAGGATCGCCGGATGCTGAAGGACCTTGAGCTTGAAATAGCAGCGTGCGGCTGCTGAACCGGAACACCAAGAGGACGATGGGATGCGACCGAAAGGGATATTCGTAACCGGCACCGATACAGGGGTGGGAAAAACCATCGTAGCGGCGGGCATCGCCCGCTATCTGCACGATCGGGGGATACGGGTCGGCGTTTTGAAGCCCGTCACGAGCGGGGCATTGGAGGCTGACGGCAGACTCGTGTCGGAGGATGCCGAACTGCTTCGCTGGGCTGCTCGGAGCACCGCTCCCGCCGGTGACACGGCGCCCTATGTTCTGCGGGAACCCCTTGCCCCCTCGGAGGCGGCACGGCGTGACGGTGTAATAATCCGCTACGAACGGATCCGGGAGGCGTTCGACCGGCTCGAAGGGAACCATGATTTCCTGATAGTGGAAGGCGCCGGAGGCCTTCTTGTACCACTTGCCGACGATCTGTTGGTCGCGGACCTGGCAAAGCACCTTGAATTACCTCTTCTTATCGTTGCCAGGCCGGATCTGGGAACCGTCAACCATACCCTGATGACCTGCGAGTGCGCCCGTTCCCGCGGCATCGGCGTGTTGGGAATCGTCATCAATGGACAGCCGGAACAGCCCGGGGAAGCAGAGTCATACGCTCCGCGACTCATCGGGCATCTGGCCGATGTCCAGCTGCTGGCCGTATTTCAGCGCTTTACGGACACGAATGAAAAAGGGGTCGTAGAAAAGCTGGCTGCCTGTGTGGGGAAAGAGCCGCTGGCAGCAGCCCTGATGGGAGAGATGGAATGATACAGTATGATACCGAAACGCTGCGGGATTACGATAGGAAGTATGTCTGGCATCCCTTCACCCAGATGCGGGACTGGGAGGCGGATACGCCTATCGTGATAACGCGGGGCGAGGGTTCCTTTCTCGTGGATACGCAAGGGAACCGCTACCTGGACGGCGTCGCATCCGTCTGGACAAACGTGCACGGCCATTGCCGGCCGGAAATCAACCGGGCGGTGAAGGAGCAGGTTGACCGGCTGGAACACTCCACCCTGCTCGGTCTGGCCGGCGAACAGTCGGCACTGCTGGCAAAACGGCTCGTGGACATAGCGCCGTCCGGGCTTTGCAAGGTTTTCTACTCCGATAACGGCTCGACTGCAGTGGAGATCGCCGTAAAAATGGCCTTCCAGTACCAGCAGCACCGCGGCGGCCGATACCGGGACAAGACCCGCTTCATCACCTTCAGGAACGCCTATCACGGAGACACCATCGGCGCGGTGAGCGTAGGCGGCATCGACCTGTTCCACGGGGTATTCCGCCCTCTCCTCTTTCCCACGATTCAGGCACCATCTCCGTACTGCTACCGATGCGAATCTGGGGGGACCGGTGATGAGAAGTGCGAACGTAAATGCCTGAAAGAACTTGAACGCCTGATGGAAATCCATGCCGAAACGACCGCCGGTCTCGTCATCGAGCCGATGATGCAGTGCGCAGGCGGGATGATTGCCCAGCCTCCGGGCTTCGTGAAAAAGGTTCGGGAGCTGTGCGACAGGTACGACATCCTGATGATCGCCGACGAGGTCGCCGTCGGGTTTGGAAGGACCGGGGCCATGTTCGCCTGTGAAAAGGAAGGGGTCACGCCCGACCTCATGGCGCTTTCCAAGGGACTCACCGCCGGCTACCTCCCCCTTGCGGCGACCCTTGCGACTCAGAAGATATACGACATGTTCCTGGGGGAGTACAGCGAGCTGAAGACCTTTTTCCACGGACACACCTTCACCGGCAATCCCATCGCCTGCGCAGCGGCCCTCGCCAGCCTCGAACTGTTTGAAAAGGACGACCTGCCGGCCCGGCTTCCCGCCAAGATTTCGTATCTGGAAGAGTGGTTCCGCCGTATTGCATGTCTGGAGCACGTGGGAGAGACCCGACAGATCGGCATGATTGGAGGAATCGAACTGGTGAGAAGCAGGGAGACGAAGGTCCCCTATCCCTGGGAAGAGCGGGTCGGCGTCAGGGTCTGCCTGGAAGCCCGGAAACACGGCCTGTTCCTACGCCCGCTCGGCAACGTGATTGTGGTCTTCCCTCCCCTTTCCATCAACGTGAATGAATTGCGGTGCCTGATGGAAGGAATCGAGGCGTCAATCCGTGCCGTAACGGAAAATTCAAAGCTCGGCGGTTGACCCGCGAACAAAAGCCCGTCAGGACCGCACGAGGGCGATGTCTTCAGCATGCGGGAAATTGTATCAGGAATTCGGTGCCGTTCTGTCGAGAGTCGATATTCATGCTGCCCCGCAACTGCTTGACGAGCAGGTCGACCAGTTGCAGGCCCATTGAAGGGATGTCCCGGAAGTCCAGACCCGCGGGCAACCCCACGCCGGTATCGGCCACCACGAGAGTAATTCGACCCCTTTCATCGTCGTTGCAGCGGATAACAATCTCTCCATGACGTTGTCCGGGAAAGGCGTGTTTCAGTGCGTTGGATACCAGTTCGTTGATTATCAGACCACACGGTATCGCACGGTCAATATCCATGGACATTTCTTTCGCATCAAGGCGCAGCGAGATTTGTGATC
This sequence comes from uncultured Geobacter sp., assembly GCA_937886325.1. Taxonomy (GTDB): domain Bacteria; phylum Desulfobacterota; class Desulfuromonadia; order Geobacterales; family Geobacteraceae; genus RPRC01. The sequence goes on along the minus strand of CALABV010000099.1, from coordinate 9,060 downwards.
CGTTGGATGCATACGACTGGAAAAGGTACTGCGCAAGATCCCGTATGTATTCCCCCAGGTCGATGGTGGTAAAGTCCTTGGACATATAGAGCCGTTCGTGAACAAGCGCCATGGTCCTGACACGGTTCTGGCTTTCCAGCAAGTTGGACCGAGACCGTTCATCGTGAATGGAATCTGCCTGAAGGTCAAGAAGTGACGAGATTATCTGAAGGTTGTTCTTGACCCGGTGATGGACCTCTTTCAGCAGGACAATCTTCTCCGCGAGGGCAATCTTCAGGATCTCTTCGGCACGCTTGGCTTCCGTGATGTCGACGAAGGTGGCGATCCCTCCCGGTCTGCCCTCAAATTCTATCCTGCCTGCCGAGACAATCATCCACCCTTCTTCTCCGTTTTTCTTGACGAATCTCAGCTCGTACTGACTTGGAACCGAATCCCCCTGCTGTCGCGCCATGCCCCGCTCCATCGCCATCCCGCGGCACTCCGGATGAGCCCACTCCCAGAATTTCATCCCCAGCAACTCGGATTTGCTGTAGCCGAACAACCGGACGGCAAAGGGATTAACGTAGACAAAATATTCCCCCTGGAAGACGACAATGGCGGTGGGAGCGGTATCCGCCAGGACCCGGAATTTCTGCTCGCTTTCCCTCAGTTTTTCCTCGGCACGCTTGCGCTCGGTGATGTCCATAAGAGCGCCGACAATTCCGGCAACACGATCATCAGCATCGAAAAATGTCGCTTTTTTGAAAATGACGGTGTGATAGGCGCCGTCACCATACATGCCGCTTGCTTCGTATGTCTGTTCGCCCGGATGTCGGATCAGAACCAGATCCGCTTCATGGTGTCTGCCGGCACGGTCCTTTGAGGCCACTTCGTGAACCGTTTTCCCCACAATTTCCTTTCTCGTCATACCCATGAGTATTTCGAACGCCCCGTTGCATCCAAGGTAGCGTCCACCCGCATCCTTGTAGTAGACCGGAATGGGTATGGAATCCATCAACTGCTGCAGGAAATACACCTGCGTGTTCTGGCTTTTTTCCCGTTCCCGCAGTGTGTCTGCCATGGACTGCAGGGCCTCACCGAGCAGTTTGAACTCCCTGACCGGGTCACTGGGCCACTCGCCAGCTTCTTCTCCCGACTCAATTCCCCTGGCGTGGGAGACAAGTTTTTCGAATCTCGTTGCCAGGGAATGCGACATGAAGAGGGCCAGCCCGGACGCCAGGAGAAGCGCAATGCACAGGGCGGTCGCGAAGATCCCTGTTGTGGTGAGGGCCGAACGATAGGCAATCTCAATGGGCGATGCAACAAGGATGTTCCAGTCCAGAAGAGGCGCCCGGATGAGGCTGCCGACAACTCTCTTGCCGTTGAAGGAAAAACCCCGGGTTAACGGCCTTGCGGATGCAAGCCCGTCTTTAACGATTTCCAGGTTAGTGAGATTGTATTGCCGCGCGGTGTATCGACCTTCCTGGTCGGCTATCACCTGTCCGCGCCGGTCCAGGATAAAAACCCACTGTTTTTCCCGGGGTTCGATACTCTTGAGAAAACTGCTCAGCTTGGCGAGGGAAATCTCACCAAGCGCCACGCCTTCGCCTGCCGGGGTAGCATAGGCCACGGCCAGCGCACCTCCCACCGGAGATAGATAGGCGTCGGACCAAGCCGGTTTTCCTGATGCGCGCACCTGGCGCACCGCATCGGTGAGCGAGAGATCGATACCTGTCATTTCCTGTCGCAGTGGTTTTTTTTCCCGGGGAAGCGCTATTGCCGTAATGCGGCCATGAGCATCGGTGAAGGTGATGGAGGTGAGGTTCTCCTCGGACGCCAGCATGGTGTCCAGGAATTCCGGCACTCCGTCCGAGCGTACCAGTTTCTTCGAGAAAACCACGGCAGTTCTTTCGATAGTCTGGGAAGATGCGACAAGGTAGTCCTCTGTCTGTGACGCTATTACCTCGGCCAGCTGCCGCTGATGCTCCTCCGTGTCGGCAACCACCTGGGGGCGCAGCCAGAACCATCCCAGCATCGCCGAGAAAAGAAAGGGAACTACGGCTATCAGGGCTGAGCGGATAGCGAGAAAACGACGAAGTGAGCGTATTTTCATGGTTGATTACTCGATTGTAACAAAGCGCCCGCCCCTTACCATTGTTATGTATGTCGTGCTCTCTGTGTCTCCGAAACGATTCAGGACAATTTTCCTCTGTATTCCCTCATAGGCGCCTGCTGCGAGGATCGCTTCCTTCAGCGGAGTTCCCTTTTTGCGTGCGGCCAAGGCATCCATCACGACCGTTGCGGCATCATATCCTGCCAGCCCGGAGAAGCCGGGATCCTGGCCGAAGCGTTTCCGGTAAAAAGTCAGGAAGTTCCGGTAGCGCGGCGACATGCTGCCGTGGTCTAGAAACTGCGCGAAGAAGACTCCTTCCACGGCCGCCCCCCCCAGCTCGATGAACCGTTCCGTGGATCCCCATTCGGAAACGGAGATGGTAACTCGGCGATCCAGCTTGCGGACCTGCTGGCAGAGCAATGACGCATCTACGGCGCTGCACACGAGAACGACAAGATCCGGTTTGTGTCGCAGCAGGTCGCGCACGATGGGCGAGAAACCGACACTTTCACCGGATTTGAAGGAGTTGACCGTGACAACGCGGCCGCCGAGGCGCTCAAAGGCTTTCCTGAAACCGGTCAACCAGCTCACCGTGTAGGAACTGTTGCCCGTGTCGTAAATGACGGCGGCCCGACGCAGTCCGGATCTTTCGAAATGGAAATGCGCACTCTTGGGAGCGTAGGTGGAAGTGTCCGGCAGGACCCGCAGAAAATAATCATCCAGACCGGAAAGCTCCGTGGTTGTCACTGTGGGGCTGACCATGACCATCCGCGCCTTGTTGATGATGGGGACAACGGCAAGCGCCATGCTGCTGGTCATTGGTCCGATGATCACCTCCACCTTCTGCTGGATGAGTTCGCGGGTAACTTTTCCCGCGGTCTCTGTATTCTGCTCATCATCGCGAATGATAAGCTCAACGGGCCGGCCGTTGATTCCGCCGTGGGCGTTTCTTTCCTCAACGGCGAGCAGGGCGCCGTTTCTGCCGCCGACCCCCAGGTCCGCCACACGACCCGACATGCCGCCCACAAACCCGATACGGATCGGTTCCCGTTCACACCCGATCAGGAGAAGGACGAAACAGCTGATTAACAGAAGCGGTACCTGCATCCGTGCACGATGAAACATGTTTTTGAACCCTTTCATGTCCCTTGTGAGAAAAGGATATTGGCCTGCTCAATGTGCCGTCAGTCTCATTAGAAAACATACCATGACTTGATTTTTTGTGCAAATAACGAACATAGCGGGTTACGGTACCGCACAAAAGAAACCGGTTGGAGATTCAAAGCGCTGTTCGTCGTTGTGGATACCCTGGTTGTCTACAAGGTCTGGAGCGGCAACCCCCATATTGAGGAATACCGTCAACAGACCAATCCCCTCGGCCCGCTCCAGGAGTCGGGCGGCATCTTCCTGAAATTCGTCTACTGATCCAATTCAATTCAGCAAATTTCAGCCATTCAGTTTACGCTCACTCGTGCCGTAGAGCATCGATGGGATTGAGTCCGGCAGCCCGTCGAGCAGGGAAAAATCCGAAAATAACTCCGATGGCCGCGGAAAAAAGGAAGGAGAGGAGGTTTATGCCGAGGTCGAAGAGGTAGGGTATATTCATCAGCCGTGCCAGGATGATGGAAGCGCCGGTCGCGAGCGCGATGCCGACCATCCCGCCGAGGCTGGACAGGACCACCGCCTCGATGAGGAACTGCAGCAGCACTTCCCGTTCCAGGGCGCCGATGGCGAGGCGGATACCGATCTCGCGGGTACGCTCCGTCACCGATACCAGCATGATGTTCATGATGCCGATGCCGCCCACCAGAAGGCTCACCGCGGCGACTGCGCCCAGGAGGGCGGTCAGGATTTTCGTGGTGCTGGTGAGGGTTTCGGCGATCTGGCGGGTGTCCATGACCCGGAAGTCGTCTTCCTCGTTGTCGCTTATCTTTCTCCGCTCACGCATCAGCAGGGTAAGCTGTTTCTTTGCCGCATCAATGGAAGAGCTGTTTTTCACCGATACGGTCAGCCTGTTGATGTCCTGGCTGCCCGTGAGGCGGCGTTGGACAGTACGCAGAGGCATCACCACGATGTCATCCTGGTCCTGGCCCATCGCTGACTGGCCCTTGGATTTGAGTAGGCCGACCACTTCGCAGGCGAACTGTTTGATACGGATCTCGCTCCCAACAGGGTTCTGTCGGCCGAACAGCTTGTTGCGCACCGTCTCGCCGATAACGCATACCGCCTTGCCCGCCCTTTCCTCGGTCTCATTAAAGGTGCGACCGCCCGCAAGTTTCCAGTTTCCCGCCTGAAAGTAGTCATTGCTTGTCCCGTAGACAACTGTCGACCAGTTCTTTGCCTGGTATACGGCGGTCACCGTTTTGTTGACCATGGGCGCGACCCGTTCCACGGCGGTAATCTGGTTGCGGACGGCGTCCACGTCGGCGCTCTTGAAGCTGGGCGCCCCCTCGGAGCCGGGCCCGAAACGCTGGCCGGGGATCACTATCAGCATGTTGCTCCCCATGCTGGATATCTGGTCGGAAACGGACTTGGTGGCGCCGTTGCCGAGGGTGACCATGGTGATGACGGCTGCGACGCCGATGACGATGCCGAGAACCGTGAGGAAGGAGCGCATCAGGTTGCGCCGGATGGCGCGCAGTGCCAGAAGCAGCGTGTTCCAGAGCATCAGGACGCCTCCCCGTTGCGGCTGTCGTTCTCCACTCTGCCATCCACGAAGCGGATGACGCGTCCGGCATAGGCCGCCATGTCCGGCTCGTGGGTGACCATGAGCACGGTAATGCCGTGTTCGCGGTTGAAGGTGGATATCAGTTCCATGATTTCCCGGCTGGTGCGGGTGTCCAGGTTTCCGGTTGGCTCGTCCGCCAGCAGCACTACGGGCCTGGTGACGATGGCGCGGGCGATGGCCACCCTCTGCTGCTGGCCTCCGGACAGTTCCGCCGGTGTATGGTTTTCCCAGTCCCGGAGGCCTACCTGCTCCAATGCGGAGCGCGCCATCTGGTGACGTACCGCGACGGGCTCACCTCGGTAGATGAGCGGCAGTTCGACGTTTTCCAGGGCGGTGGTCCGCGAAAGCAGGTTGAAGCCCTGGAAGATGAAGCCAAGGTAGTTGCGCCGCAGCAGCGCGCGCTGGTTGCGCGACATCTGCTCCACATGCGCTCCCAGGAAACGGTAGCTGCCGCTGGTGGGGGTATCGAGACAGCCGAGGATGTTCATGGTCGTGGATTTCCCGGATCCGCTGTGGCCCATGATAGCCACGAAGTCGCCGGATTGAATTGCGAGATCGATCCCTTTCAGGGCCTGGAAGGCGGCCTGGCCGCTGCCGTAGGTCTTGGTTATGCCGGACAGCCTGATAAGGGTCTCGTCGCTCATGACGAGCCACCAAGCGATTCGGTGATCACCTGGGTCCCGGCCTTGAGGGGACCGCCCACGATCTCGGTCATCCTGCCGTTGGTTGCGCCGGTTTTAACTTCCACCGGCGCGGGTTGGCCGTCACGCAGCACCCACACCCGCGGCGCGCCCTTGCCGTTCGTAGACTTCACTTTTGGCGCCTGTCTCGGAGGCCTGGGCATCAGAGCGCCCACCACGCTCCCTCCCGTTTTCTTCTTTGCCGCGTCTGTCTCCGGCGGGGTGAAGCGCAGCGCCGCGTTCGGCGCCAGGAGCGCGTTCTCGCGCGTCAGGGTGGTAATCTCCGCGGTGCCGGTCATGCCGGGGCGTAAGGAGAGGTCGTCGTTACCCACCTCGAGCACGGTCAGGTAAGAAACAACGCCGTCCTTTTCCTGGGAGCCGTACCCAACCCGCGTGATCACGGCGGCATACCGGCGGCCTGGCCAGGCGTCGACGCTGAAGACGGCCTTCTGGCCCTTCTTTACCTGGCCTACGTCCGCCTCGTCCACGTCCACCTGCAACTCCATCTTTGAGAGGTCCTCTGCCAGGGTGAACAGGACCGGCGCCTGGAAGGAGGCGGCTACCGTCTGTCCGGGCTCGACCTGTCGCCTCAACACCACGCCGTTGATTGGTGAGCGTATACTGGCCTTGGTCAGGTCGGTTTCGTTTGACTGAAGGGCGGCCCGGGCCTGTGTGACGCCGGCTCGGGCGCCGGCGTCATTGGCCTCGGCCCGTTTCAGGTTTGCCTCGGCAATGTCCATTTCGCTCTTGGACGGCACCTTGCCGCCGGAGAGCTGGGAAACCTGGCGGTAGCGCGACAGGGTGGCGCGTGTTTCCGCCACCGTGGCCCTGGCCTGGAGCACCTGAGCCTCGGCCGCGGCGAGACTTGCCCGCGACTTGGCCACCGCGTCCCGAAGCTTTGACAGGTCGAGGCGGGCCAGTAGCTGCCCCTTTTTCACATGGTCGTTGACGTCCACGTACACCTGGTCGACGATGCCCGACAGCTCGCTCCCCACATCAACCTGGTTGGTGGGCTGCAGTTTTCCGGTGGCGGAAACCTTGACCAGCAGCGTGCCCACCTCGACCGGCTCGGTCGCGTAGCGTGGTACATCCGACTTGTCTCCGGAACGGAGAATCAGCAGCCCGGCTGCGATAATGACCAGCACGGCGCAGGCAATCCACAGCCAACGCCGCGAGAGCAGCCCGGCCGATTTTTTTTCGAGGAGTTGTTTCAGGGCGGCGCCCCGGTCTTCCGTTGGAGTGGTGGAATCGTTCATGGAGTATCCTTGCCGGCCGGAGCGGTTTCCGTCGATGAAGACCAGCCGCCGCCCAGGGCCTTATATAAACTGATGAGAGCGAGAACGCCGTCGGAGCGGTTGGAGGCGAAGCTCTCCTCGACGGTCAGCACGGTGCGCTGGGTGTCGAGCACGGACTGAAAATCGATGAGACCTGAGCTGTAGCGATGACGCGCCAGCTGTTCCGCCGTGCGCGCCGCCGCAGCCGCCTTCTCCAGTGCCTCGCCTCGTTCGTTGGTGCGGGCCAGGGCGACCAGTGCGTTTTCCACGTCCTGCAACGCGCCGAGCACCGTCTTTTCATAGTTCACCAGAGCCTGTTCGCGTACCGCATCCTGAATCTCCACCTGGCTGCGCAGGCGTCCGGCGTTGAAAATGGGCGCGGTAATGCCGGCAAGCAGGGAGTACGTCGCGGAGCCGCTGTTGCCGAGGGCGCTCAGGGTCAGCGCTTCCAGGCCGATGGAACCCGAGAGCGTGAAGCTCGGATACCGCGCAGCCTCGGCGATTCCTACGCGGGCGGTTTCCGCGGCCAGCTTCCGTTCGGCGGACCGTATGTCCGCTCGCCTGCGCAGGGTGTCGGCGGGGATGCCGATGGCGATTTTTTCCGGAACGGCCGGCAGTCCGCTGCCCTCTGCAAGACGGTCATGCAGCGTTCCAGGCGTCTTACCCAGAAGGATATCCAGGCGGTGCTCCGCCTCTGCCAGGTTGATCTCTAGTATGGGAATCAGCGCCCGGGTCTGCTCACGGCTGGTGCGGGCCTGTTCCACATCCTGGCTGCTGACGAGCCCGGCCTGGGCCCGCCAGGAGGTCAACTGCAGGGTTTCCGACTGGCTGGCGAGATTGTCGCGGGCGATGCGGAGCAGGATCTGCTGGGTGCGAACCTCCACGTAGTTCCGCGCTGTTTCGGCCACCAGCGTGACACGGGTGTCCTGCAGGCTCGCCTCGGACGACGACAGGTCGGCCTCCGCCGCTTCGACACCGCGGCGTACGCCGCCGAACACGTCGAGTTCCCAACCGGCGTCAAAACCGGCGCTGAACAGTTCACGCGTTTCCCCGCTGCCGGTATCCTCGCTGGAACGACTGCGCCTGTAACCGCCTGACGCAGTCACGTCCGGGAAAAACCCGGCCGCGGCAACCACTCGGCGGGCGCGAGCCTCGCGCACCTTTGCCCTGGCGCTGCGCAGATCCGGACTTCCCCGCAAGGCTTCTTCGACCAGTTCGGACAGCAACGGATCGTTCAGGGTACGCCACCAGCTGCTGAGATCGCCGACGGCATCGCCCGACGTTTGTGGGATTGCTGTCCTCTCGATCCGATTCCAGGACGCGGGCACGTCCGGCGTCGGCTGCACATAATCCGGTCCGACAGCTGCGCAGGCCGTGAGGCTGAGGGCGAATAATACGACCGACGTCGGGGAGAGAAGCATCGCTTTCATGGAAATATGCCTTACTTTTCAGATTTGAGGGCGCCGACGTTCCGGACGCCATGTCCAACCGCCGGGAACCGCATTCAGATTGTGGCAAAATCCGCAAACGCAGACCCCATGGCATCCTCGGCGTGTGCAGTCAGCCGTACATGAGTCTTCCTATTATCACGAATTCACAACAAAAAAAACCCCTGCTGAAAACATTGTTCAGCAGGGGTCGTACTATCGCGCGCTAGTAACTCGCCATCATACTATGTCCGGGGAGTGAGTCTGGTACAGGTTTGTTGCCTTCATCAAGAACATTCCTGACTTTCCACAGAAAGGCGTGGGGAGAAAACGGCTTCGATACAAGGTGACAGTTTTCCGGTATCCCTTTTTGTTCAACGATATCGGCGGTGTATCCGCTGATGAAGATGGTTTTTATGTCGCCCTTGATCCTTCTGATTATGTCGAACAATTCCTTGCCGTTTCTCTTCGGCATGATCACGTCCAGTATCAGGAGATCCACCTCTTCCTCGTGTGCCGCGAATATGTCCAGCGCGTTATCGCCGTCAATGGCGGTGATGACCTTATAGCCGTGCTTCTCGAGAAGCGTGCGGGTCATCTCCCGCACTTCCGGTTCGTCCTCAACGAGCAATACCGTTTCCACTCCCGGTGGAGGATAGAATTCTTCGGTGGGGTTTTGTTCCTCTCCTGCCTCCCTTTCCAGAATCGGCAGGTAGATGCGGAACGTGGAACCCTCCCCCGGCTCGCTGTAGACACTGAGAAAGCCGCCGTGTTGACGGATAATGCCGTATGCCGTCGATAGGCCGAGCCCGGAGATCGGAAGAGCACACGTCTGAACTCCAGTCACACTGATATATCT
>CALABV010000098.1 GCA_937886325.1 uncultured Geobacter sp. | reverse complement strand
ATGATCGAAAAAATCATCGAATATTCAGCGAGAAACCGCGTCATCATCCTGGCCCTGTTCGCCCTGGTCATCGCCTGGGGGGTGTGGGCGGTCTACCGGACGCCCGTGGACGCGATACCGGACCTGTCCGACAACCAGGTTATCGTCTTCACCGAGTATCCGGGCCGCTCTCCGCAGGTCGTCGAGGACCAGATCACCTATCCCCTGGCGGTCAACCTCCAGGGGCTGCCACGGGTGAAGGCCGTACGCGCCTCCAGTGCCTTCGGCTTCTCCATGATCTACGTCATCTTCGATGACGGGGCGGATATCTACTGGGCACGCACCCGCGTGCTGGAGCGTCTCAATTACGCGGCATCACTGCTCCCCGCTGGCGTGAGCCCGACCCTCGGGCCGGACGGGACCGGCGTCGGCCACGTGTTCTGGTACACCATCCAGGGCAAGGGGTATGACCTGGAGCAGCTGCGCACCCTCCAGGACTGGTTCGTGCGCTACCAGCTGAACACCGTTCCGGGCGTGGCCGAGGTGGCGTCCATCGGCGGTTTCGTCCGGGAGTACCAGGTGGACCTGGACCCGGTCAAGCTCTGGTCCTACAACATCAAGGTCGGCCAGGTGATGGATGCGCTGCGGCGCTCCAACAAGGACGTGGGCGGCAGGCTCATGGAGCAGGCCGACGCCGAGTACCTGATCCGCGGCCAGGGATACGTGAAGTCCGTAAAAGACCTTGAGGAGATTGCTGTCGGCGCGGACATGCGCGGCACCCCGGTTTACCTGAAAAACCTGGGGACCGTGCAGCTGGGCGGGGCCATCCGCCGGGGGCTCCTGGACATGAACGGCGAAGGCGAGGCGGTGGGCGGCATCATCGTCATGCGCTACGGCGAAAACGCCAAGGACGTCATCGACCGGGTGAAGGAAAAGATAGCGGCCCTGGAAAAGGGACTCCCTCCGGGCGTGAAGATCATGACCTCCTACGACCGCTCCGATCTGATTGACCGCGCCATCGACACCTTGAAACGGACCCTCGCCGAGGAATCCATCATCGTCTCGCTGGTGGTCCTGCTGTTCCTCCTCCACTTCCAGAGCGCACTTGTCATTGTTTTCACGCTTCCCATTGCGGTGCTGTTTTCCTTCATCACCATGAAGCTCCTGGGCGTGACCTCCAACATTATGTCCCTGGGCGGGATCGCCATTGCCATCGGGGTGCTGGTGGACGCCGGGGTGATCATGGTGGAGAATTGCTACCGCCACCTTTCCGAGCTGTCGCCGGAGGAGCGCAAGGATAAGCGCCTGGAGGTCATCATTGCATCCGCCAAACAGGTGGGCCGGGCCATCTTTTTCTCGCTGGCGATCATCATCCTCTCCTTCGTACCGGTCTTCCTCCTCGAAGGGCAGGAAGGGAAGCTGTTCCATCCCCTGGCCTTCACCAAGACCTTTTCCATGGTGGGCTCGGCGGTGATCGCAATCACCCTGGTGCCGGTGCTCATGTACTTCTTCATGCGGGGCAAGATGCCGCCGGAGAGCGCCAATCCCATCTCCGGCTTCTTCATCAGGCTCTATTCCCCGGTGATCCGCTGGGTGCTGAAATGGAAAAAGACAACCATAGCGCTGAACATTGTCGCCCTGGTCTTCGCCATCCCCATGTTCATCTCCATGGGCAGCGAGTTCATGCCACCCCTGGACGAGGGTTCGCTTCTGTACATGCCGGTCACCCTGCCCAACGTCTCCATCTCCGAGGCCAAACGGCTGATCCAGGTGCAGGACGCCATCATCAAGGGCGTGCCCGAGGTGGAGCACGTCCTGGGCAAGGTGGGGCGCGCGGAAACCGCAACCGACCCGGCCCCGGTTTCCATGTTCGAAACCATCATCATCCTCAAGCCGAAGGAGCAGTGGCGTCCCGGCATCACCAAGGCCGACATCGTGGCCGAACTGGATGGCAAGCTGCAGATACCGGGCGTGCGCAACGGCTGGACCCAGCCCATCATCAACCGTATCAACATGCTTTCCACCGGGGTCCGCACCGACCTGGGCGTAAAGATCTTCGGCAGCGACCTCAATACCCTCAAGGACCTGGCGGTGCAGGCCGAGGGGATACTGAAAACCGTGAAGGGCTCCGCGGACGTGGTGGCGGAGCGTGTTACCGGCGGCAACTACATCGATATCGATGTGGACAAGGAAGCGGCCGCCCGCTACGGCATCCAGGTGGGGGACGTGCAGGACGTGATCGAAACGGCCCTGGGAGGCGAAACCGTGACCACGGCTGTCCAGGGACGGGACCGGTTCCCCATCCGCATCCGCTACCTGCGCGACTACCGCGACAATATCCCGGAAATCCGGAAGATGCTGGTCTCGGGGATGAACGGGGCACAGATCCCGTTGTCGCTGGTGACCAAGCTCAAGGTCTCAACCGGCGCGCCCGAGATCAGCAGCGAGGGGGGGCTGCTCCGCTCCATCGTCTTCCTCAACGTGCGCGGCCGCGACATGGGCGGCTTCGTCACCGAGGCGAAGCAGGTGCTGGAAAAGCAGCTGAAGCTGCCTGCCGGGTACTATGTCGCCTGGTCCGGGCAGTGGGAGAACCAGATCCGGGCAAAGAAGCGCCTGCAACTGCTGGTTCCCCTGGGCATCCTGATCATCTTCATCCTCCTCTACTTCACCTTCCACTCGGCCCTGGAAGCGAGCATGGTCATGCTGTCGGTCCCCTTTGCCCTGGTGGGCGGGGTCTACCTGGTCTGGCTGCTGAGCTACAACATGTCCGTTGCCGTGTGGGTGGGATTCATCGCCCTGTACGGCGTGGCGGTGGAGACCGGGGTGGTGATGGTCATCTACCTGCACGAGGCCCTGGACAGAAAACTGCTGGCGGGTCCGATCACCGAGCAGGACATCTACGACGCCACCTACGAGGGGGCGGTGCTCAGGCTTCGTCCCAAGCTCATGACCGTGGCCGTGTCGCTGCTGGGCCTGGTGCCCATCATGTGGTCGAGCGGAACGGGCGCGGACGTGATGAAGCCCATTGCGGCGCCCATGATCGGCGGGATGATCTCGTCGGCGATCCATGTACTCATCATGACCCCGGTGATCTTCGTCCTCATGAAAAAGCACGATCTGAAGCGGGGGAGACTGAAATATTCGGGAATGAAGCATTGATGCGTAGGGGCAAACCTTGTGTTTGCCCAAGGAAGAAGGGCGATCACAAGGATCGCCCCTACGGGAAAACAACAAAAAGGAGAATACGGAATGAAGAAAACGGCAGCATTGATTGCGGTACTGATGATGACAATGGCTGTGCCTCTGGCGGTAAAGGCGGCTGAACACGATCACGGCTCCATGCATGAAGGGCACGGCGGTCAGATGGCGCAGGCGGGCATGGTTGTGCACCGGCAGGTGGTCGATGGCGTGAAGGTAACATTCAGGATCATGGATATGAAGGGTATGGAAATGCCCAAGGGGATAAAGGAGACCCACCATCTCATGGCCGAGTTTGTCGACGCCAAATCCGGCAAGCCGATAAACGAAGGAGAGGCGAAAGTCAAAGTGGTCGGCCCGGACAAATCGGAGCAGACCAAGGACCTGGTGGGCATGGAAGGGCATTTCGGCGCCGATATCGCCATGTCGAAACCGGGAAAATACGGGGTGATGTGCAAGTTCAAGGTCAAGGACGGCAAGGTCAGGAGCAGCAAGTTCTGGTACGGGGTGAAGTAAGTGTCACCTGATCCTTGATTTCGGAAGCCTCCGGGGCGACTCGGGGGCTTCCGTGCGTCTGGGGGTAGGGATGCGTGGGGGAGGAGTGCGGACGGTGAGAAGGTGAGCCTCATCAACGGAAAAGATCAGGTATTCATTTCACGCCGGGAGCGTACACGATGCCGCATTATGCCGACTCACGTGCGGAGGAACGTGTAATGGCCTGCTTCCGCAGCCTCCGAACCAGGCCCGGCAGGATTTCCAGCACATGGTCCACATCCGCCCGGTCGGCCGGACCGACTTCGGGTGAGAAGGAAAGTGTCCGACTGCGGTAGGCACATGTGCTTTGGATGACCTGAAACACAGGAGGCCGGGCAGGGACTCGAAAGAGAGAGCCCCGTCCGGCCTTTTTTCCGTTTGACGCACAGGGTTTGTTGCTGTGATGGCTTGTGTTGTTGGGTAGTGATCCGTTCGGTGCGAGGATGTCGGCAATGGCAATCGTGCCTATCCGTGCTCCGCACGAGACTTGCGCACGACGTCGCTGAACAGATATGCCGCTACCGGCGCAAGGAATACCGCGGCCGTCACTCGCGGGTCTTCCAGCCATTGGCCCAGCATGAAATAGGGGATCTGGACACGGTAGGTCAGGAAAACCGCCCAGCAGAGGACAATCCCCGCGGGACCGGCGCAGAAGGGAAGGAATACCGCCAGGCTGAGGGCGTACCAGGGTTGCAGGGTCGGGGTCAGCAACAGCATCGCCATGGCAAGGCTATAACAGGCCTCCGTCGCCAGGCGTCCCCGGCCGGCGGTCGACCGTTCCCCGGTGAGCCGATATGCAAGGCGGAGGATAATCCATGCTGCGACAGCCAGAAAGCCCCCGGCTACCAGCAAGCGGGCGATTCCTCCCGAACCCGTCATCTTCCTGAGGGTGGTGAATGCGAAGCCGGCAAATTCCCAGTTGCGGGCATAGGTGTCGAGCGTGGCCGCCATGTTGTCCAGGTGCGGCAGGAACGGCACGAGAAGCAGCGACATTGTTCCCAGTAAAGCGGCAACAAAATGGATGCGTCTTCGCGACGGCGTCAGCAGCAGCACCACCGGCGCCAGCACGAACGGGAACAGCTTGACCATGCCGGCGCAGGCGAGCAGCGCTCCGGCAAGAAGGAACGGCCATTTTCCCGGAGGGGCTGAGGGGGCGCTGTTCCGTTCCGTAAACAGCAGGCAGAAGACGCCCATCAGCATGGTCAGTCCTGCGCCGTCCACATGCCCGGAACCGGCGATCTCCAGCACCGGCAACGGGTTCCAGGCGTACAGCACGGCCCGCCACCGAGGCATTCCCAGCCGCCCCAGCATAACCATCAAGAGGGCGCACAGTCCCAGGTCAAACAGCACCAGCAAGGCCTTGAGGCCGGTGATGCCGCCGCCGAATTTCGCTCCCGCGGCAAAGACGACCTGGGCCGCGGGGGGGTAGAGGGTGACATGGTCGGGATGGTTGATACGGGAATGGATCTCCGCACGTTCGGGCGGCGGTTGTACAGCGGCCGGCGCCGCGGCATACGGATTGTTTCCCCGGAGCAGTTGACTGCCGTCCCACAGGTAGCGGTACACGTCGTCGGACAGCTGCGGCGGGGAGAACAGGAACAAAAGGCGCAGGAGCAGGGCCACACAAAGGATTACGGACGGAGACCAGGAAACATTGCCCAGCTCACCGAGGTAGAGAGTCAGTGCCGACACCACTGCCAGGAACGCAGTGACGCCAACCAGCAGCGGCACGACCAATCGCAGTTCAGGCTGAAAGGCAAGCACCCCGTAGGAACAGACAATGGCAGGAAGGAATAGCAGCGGGGCTGATTTTTTGGCGAAATTCTTGTCCATGAGGTGTCTCTTGAGTGCGCCACATTGCCGGAGGCGAGTCATTTTTCGCGCAACGACTATACCAGAAGCGATGGAAAAGGTGTACACCGCGGCCTGTCCTCACCATGGAACCGTCCGCTGCCCGGCGGGACCGGGGGTTGACGGGAATACTCCGGTGGTGGTATATGGGACGCGGATATCTTTCCCCTCCAATTCTTGCGGATCGTGACGAACAGCCATGACTTCAGATTTCGGCGCCCTGGCGGCGCTTGTTCATTTTTCCGCCCTGGGGTTGCTCTCCCTGTACGGACTGCATCGCATCTGGCTGGTGGTTCACTGGCGGTTGCTGCGCGGTTTCCGACCGGCCGCCCTGCCCGCACTTCCTGAGAACCTGCCGCTGGTAACCGTTCAGCTCCCCGTCTACAACGAGCGCTTCGTGGCGGGTCGGCTTGTGGACGCGGTCGCCCGCCTGGACTGGCCCGCCGACCGGCTGGAGATTCAGGTCCTGGACGATTCCACCGACGATACGAGCGACATCGTCTCGCAGAGGGCTGCTCACTGGCGGGGTCTCGGCATCCGCATCCTCCATATGCGCCGGCCCCATCGAGACGGTTTCAAGGCCGGGGCGCTTGCCGAAGGGCTGATGGCGGCCTCCGGGGAGTTCGTGGCCATCTTTGACGCCGATTTCATCCCGGCCCCCGACTTTCTCAAAAAGACCATCCCCCATTTTCATGATCCGCGGGTCGGCATGGTCCAGACCCGCTGGGGGTTCTGCAACGCCGAGCATTCGTGGCTTACCGGCGTGCAGGCGCTCCTGCTGGGGCCCCACTTCAGCATCGAACATCAGGTCAGGTTTCGGAGGGGGTTGTTCTTCAATTTCAACGGAACGGCCGGGATATGGCGGCGCCGGGCAATAACGGATGCCGGCGGATGGCGGGCGGACACGGTCACGGAGGACCTGGACCTGAGTTACCGGGCCCAGCTTGCGGGGTGGCGCTTCGTGTATCTGGACAGCTATGAGGTGCCGTCCGAGCTGCCGGTGACCCTGGCCGCATTCCGCGGCCAGCAGCAGCGGTGGGCAAAGGGGTCGGTGCAGACCGCCCGCAAGATACTGCCGCGCCTCCTTTCGCGGGATCTTCCGCTTGCGGTGAAATGCGAGGCGTTGAGTCACCTGCTGGCGAACATCTGCTGGCTCTTGGGCACGCTGATATTCCTGACTCTCTATCCGACCATCGTGTACCGGATCGGGGTCGGCCCCTGGCAGATGATACGACTGGATCTGCCGCTTTTCGTCGCAACCAGCTGCGCCATCATGTCGTACTTTTTCGTGTATGTGACCGCGAACCACAGCAGAGGGTCACTGCGACGCTTCCTTCTCCTGCCCGTCGTCAGCATCGGCCTGGCGCCCAGTATTTCCCTTGCCGTGCTGCGCGGCCTATGGAGCCGGGGCGGATTCTTCGAGCGGACCCCGAAATTCGGAATCACCGGCAGGAGCATCCTGCCGCGGCACGCGTTTCTGTATCGCCAGAAAGGGCTGCCGTACCTGCTGCTCAACACTCTCCTCTTCCTGTACAGCCTGCTGCCCCTTACGTTCGCGTGGCAGCGGGGAACCTGGTACGCCCTTCCCCTCTATCTCCTTTTCCCCGCCGGGTTTCTGGCGGTCATCATCCAGGAAGTGCATGAGCTGCTGGTCGGTTTCCGGGCTCCGTGGACACAGAACCCGCTCCAATAAACCTGAAAACGGCATTTGGGGTTGTCCGAAGAGGGCGAAGGATGACTTCAACTGCCTAATTTCAGGGAAAAATTCACGCCGAGCGGGCGCTCCGTTCGTTCCTGAGCCGTTCGATGACCGGTGGCAGGAGGGTGAGCATGTCGTCGATATCCTCCCGGGTGTTTTCCCTGCCGAGGGAAAAGCGGATGGTGCTCCGGGCCGTGGCGGCATCCAGACCCATTGCGGTGAGGACCCGCGACACCTCCCGGCTCTCCGCCGAGCACGCGGAACCCGCGGATACCGCCACCCCGTTCCGGTCGAATTCGGCCAGAAGCAGTTCCACATAGACCCCTGTGAAGGAGATGTTGAGGGTATTGGGGAGCCTCTTTTCGGGATGGCCGTTCACCTTCACGTCGGGTATCGTTTCCAGGATACCCCTCTCCAGTGTGTCGCGCAGGGACCGAATCCTCGCACTCTCCTTTTCCAGGTCAGTTCGCGCCATTTCACAGGCCTTGCCGAGTCCGACTATGCCGGGGACATTCTCGGTCCCGGCGCGCCGGTTCTTTTCCTGGGGGCCGCCATGGATGAGGGGCGGGATGCGGAGGCCGCTCCTGACGATGAGCGCGCCGATCCCCTTGGGGCCATGGAGCTTGTGTCCCGATACAGTCAGGGCGTCCACGGGAAGGTCCCTGAAGCTGATAGGGACCTTGCCGACGGCCTGCACCGTGTCACAGACAAAGCCGATACCCCGTGCCGCCGCGAACTCTCCGATTTCCCTGATGGGGAAGATGACGCCGGTTTCATTGTTGGCGTACATGGCGGAGATGAGAATCGTGTCGTCCGTTAGCGCGCCTTTCAGTTCCGCGAGGTCGAGCATGCCGTCCCCACCTACTTTCAGGAAGGTTGTCCTGAACCCCTCTTTTTCCAGATGTCTGACGCTGTTGAAGACGGCGGGATGCTCGACCATGGTACTGACAAGGTGGGAACCGTCCTTGCGCCGGGCAGCCGCGATCCCCTTTATTGCCGTATTGACCGATTCGCTGCCGCCTGAGGTAAAGACCACCTCCGACGGGGAGCAGTTGACCAGGGCCGCAACCTGCTCCCTGGCTCTGTTGACGGCCTGTCTGACAGTGCCGCCGGCCCAGTGGGTTGAAGAAGGATTGCCGAAATCCTCCCGGAAGAACGGGAGCATTGCGTCAAGCACCTCGGCATGGACCGGCGTGGTGGCGTTATTGTCCAGGTAGATTTTTCGCATGTGTCTTCTCCTCGATCGAGTCCTGACCGGTTTTCGGAAATGAGTGGAAAGATCCCGTTCCGCACGTGTCCGGATACGAAAAAACCCGCGCCGATAGCGACTGATGTCGGAATCGGAGCGGGTTTCGTTGAGTCTGCCGGTGCAGAGGACGAAGTGGGCGCTAGCCGTTATGGCGGCCGGTTGTTTATAGAATATGTCGTAATAAGGTTGAGGTATACCTTAATCAAACGGTAAGCAATATATACCGGATGTCTTCCTGTCGTCAAATACAATTTCTCCGCCCATTGAGGATGGCGCCATCCGGCGTCAGTTCGAGAAGATTTTCCGCTGGTACGATCCGGGCTTTACCTATGGTGACACCAGTGATATATCCGAAGTGGAGAAGGCAATTCGACCGCAAACCCGGGAGAGGTTTGCCGGACCCTTCGCAAAACCGCAGCTGAAAAGGGAACTCATAGTGCTGTTCAGGCTTTCGGTGGGTGTTGAGGACGAAGACGACTTGATAGAGGATCCGGAGCAGGCGTTTGAAAGCTGAAACACGACGAACGACGATCAAGGAGTGATATGATGAAATTCGGCACCAGGTTACTACACAACGGCCACGAGATCGACTCGTCCACGAATGCGGTTGGCGTGCCCATCTACCAGGTATCGACCTACCGGCAGGAGTCCGTCGACCGTTTCGGCAGGTACGACTACGCCCGCTCCGACAACCCCACCCGCGAGGCCCTGGAAGAGACCATCGCGTCACTGGAGAACGGCGAGCGGGGATTCGCGTTTGCCTCGGGCATGGCGGCCATATCCACGACACTGCTCCTCTTTTCCGCCGGGGACCACCTGGTGGTGTGCGAGGATGTCTACGGCGGCGCCTTCCGGGTATTGACGAAACTCTTTCCCCGGCTCGGCATCGAGGCCACCTTTGTGGACACAACGAACCTGGAGGCAATTCGGGAAGCCATCCGGCCGAACACTCGGGGGCTCTACCTGGAAACGCCGTCCAATCCACTGCTGAAGATCACCGACCTGTCAGGCGCCGCGGCGATTGCCAAGGAGCGGGGCCTCATCACCCTGGTGGACAATACCTTCATGACCCCCTACCTGCAGCGCCCCCTGGATCTCGGCTGCGACATCGTGCTCCACAGCGGCACCAAGTTCCTGAACGGCCACAGCGACGTGATCTGCGGCTTTGCCGTGGTCAAGGACCGCGAACTGGGATCCCGGATACGCTTCCTCCAGAACGCCTTCGGCGCCATTCTCGGTCCCCAGGATTCATGGCTGGTGCTGCGGGGGCTGAAGACCCTCAGGGTGCGCATGGAGGAGAGCCAGAAAAGCGCCGGCGCCGTGGCTGAGTGGCTTTCGAAGCAGGAGAGGGTGACGGAGGTGCTGTACCCGGGGCTGGCTTCCCATCCCGGTTTTGCCATCCATCAGGGCCAGGCGTCGGGTCCGGGCGCGGTTCTGTCCTTTCGCCTCTCATCGGTTGAGGTGACAAGGAAGCTGCTGGAGGAGATCCGGCTCGCGGCATTCGCCGTCAGCCTGGGCGGGGTGGAGAGCATCGTCTCGTACCCGGCGAGGATGTCCCATGCGGCCATGTCCCCGCGGGAGCGGGAGGCACGGGGGATCAGCGATACCCTCGTGCGCCTTTCGGTGGGGTTGGAGGATACGGACGACCTGATAGCAGACCTGGATCGGGTGCTGAACGGATGAAATCCGTGTGATGGTCGACTGTCATGGGCCCTCGCGCAGGAGGCCCATGG
>CALABV010000097.1 GCA_937886325.1 uncultured Geobacter sp. | reverse complement strand
CCTAGCGGTGATTCTTGCCCAACTGAAACGCCCCCTCAAGGACGCCGCCGCGCTCAATGCAACCAGGTGGCGTCTCTATCAGGATCTGGACCAAATCGGACTGCCCCTTGAGGTCGCTTCCGGCGGCCGGACAAAGTTCAACCGAATCAGACAGGACTACAGGAAGGAACACTGGATCGACGCCGCTTGTGTTGGAGCATCCGGAGAGTCAGTCATCATTCCGGCCGGCATGAGTCCCCTGATCGCCAAGGCCACTGGTCACGGCAGCCGGCAGATGTGCCGGATGGACCAGTTCGGGTTCCCCAGAACTTCGTCGAAATCCGCAAGAGTCGTTAAAGGATTTCGTACCGGAGACATGGTAAAGGCGGTTGTTCCTTCCGGGAAGAAAACCGGCACATACGTCGGTAAAGTCGCAATTCGAAGTTCCGGCTATTTCAACATCGTTACATCTGGTGGAACAACCCAAGGTGTTTCCTTCAAACATTGCCGTCATCTGCATATGGCGGATGGCTACCACTACGAAAGGAGCAGTGCAAGGATGGCGACCTGACAGCGGCAGGCAATTCCTCCCGCATCCTCCATTCCGGTATGATGGGGTATCCTTGCCTATATCAGATGAAGTCAGAATCTGTGAGAATCGATCGCTTTAGCGGTTTCGATATTTGCGAAATGCTATGCATCCAGCCAGCGCTTAACCGCCGGCGCTTCTACCGCCTCGAGGTCGCACCGGGCCTGTTCTCACCGATCGTAATCCGTTCTTGGGGAAGGATCGGCTGCCGGATACGCGTCAAGGTCTACTTTCACGATGATATGGAAAGCGCCTTGGCAGATGCGAACGCCTTGTACCGTCGAAAGGTGCGGCGGGGATATGCGGAAACCCGGGAATCCCTGGTCGAAGAGAAAGTGTCTGTGCATCCGGAGCAGATACGGAATGTCAGAATCAGCAGGAGAGGCGGAAAGCCGGACAATGAGCCGTTTTTGCCATACTGTTGAAAGGGATAATGAACCGGTTCATTATCCGGATAATTTCTAATGCTGAAAGAATGGGCAATTTGCTATTTTCTGTAACGTACCGTCAGTTTTCCAATGGTCTTTCCACTGAAGTTTTGTGTTTTTCCACAAAGTCTGTTGAAAAGGAGGGAAAGTGAGAAAAATCGCCATAATAGCTGGCTTTTCAAGTTTCTTTCTTGCTGTCGTAGCCCAAGCCGAAATAATCCAGGGAACCCCGGTGGCGTCGGAACCGAAGCCGGTCATGGAATCGACCAAACCCGCCGACGAAAAAGCGCGTCCTCGCCTGCGTAAGGTGGAAGTTGCCGATGCGACCGATTCTGTTACGAAGCTGAAGACCGACCTCGCTCGGCAAGAAGCTGACATCAAGTCGCTCCGTCAGGAAGTAGCAAATCTCTCCAGTCAGCTGGCTGCGGAAAAGCAGGAAAAAGAAAAGGCATCCGCTGAGTTGGCCACACTCAGGGAAACGCTGGCGACCGGAGGGAATGGCAAGCTGATTTCTCTGGCCGACGCTGCCGGCGAGACGGTTTTTCTGCGCGGTGTTGGGGAAGTTGTCTTAGCCGCGGCCGATGGGAAGATCGTGCTGAAGGTCCCCGCATCCATCGAGTCGAAAGCGGACAAGGTGCTGGCGACCGCGCGTGCTGAGAAGATTGCCAGGAACGGATACCTCTATTATGTTGCGCCGAGCGCAGCGTTAAACCGTTAGTGATCGGAGCGCAGATGACCATTCATGATCTGACAAATCCAGATGTTGTTTTCCAGTCCACCTATAACGGCGTCACATATGAGGCTATGGTTTGGGACGTTCCGGAAGGGATAGGCATTGTCCTCAAGGACTACGGGACCTTCGACAGAATGGTTCTGGCGTTAACGCCGGACTTATCAAATATGCAGGCGCAGATCATCGTGCGTGCTGAGTACGGCAAGTGCCTGCTTGAGGCCGCTCGGCGGTTAAACAAGGTTCGAGTGCCGGAAGAAGGAAAAGAATTTTGACGTCGCGTCAAGAACTGGATTGACACGTGTCACGTGACGAGTTAATGTATATTTCGTGATAAAGACATTTGCGGACAAACATACCCATCAGCTTTATCTTACGGGAAAATCAAAAAGGATTCCTGCTGATGTCATTGGTCGGGCGGTGAGGCGCCTGGAATTCATCGACTTGGCGGCCAACCTGGACGATCTGAAAGTTCCGCCGAGCAACCGCCTCCATGCTCTGAAGGGAGATAGAGAGGGGCTGTTTTCAATTTCGATAAATGATCAATGGCGAATCTGTTTTCTCTGGGAAAATGGCGATGCCTATGAGGTGGAAATAACAGACTATCATTGAGGTGTACCATGGCGATTAAGAATACAAGGAAAAGGACAATCCCACCGACTCACCCCGGCGCAATTCTCCGAGAAGATTTCATGCCAGACTATGGGCTGACGGTCAGTGCTCTTGCTGAGACCCTGGATGTATCTCGTCAGACCATAAACGAGCTCCTCCGTGAGCGCCGTGCCCTGAGTCCCGCTATGGCTCTTCGGTTATCGCGGCTTTTTGGAAATAGCCCTGAATTCTGGTTGAACGCCCAACGGGCGGTTGATTTATGGCAAGCGGAGAAGGAACTAGCAAAGGATTTGGAGCGGATACGAACTCTCAATGCGGCATAGCCAAACTGGAGATCCTGGTAGTAACCATAATTGCTCAACTCCCCGCAACTATTTGCTACACAACATTCTATCCAGCACTTCAGTATCTTCTTGACGTACCCCCCGTCAGGAAGGCGAGGCTTTCCCTGCGCAATTCTGTGAGATGATGTTGCTGTACTGGCAGATCGGACGGGATATTATGGAGAGGCAAAATCAGCAAGGATGGGGGGCGAAGGTGGTCGACCGCCTGGCTGATGATCTTCGCCGCGAGTTCCCGGACATGAAGGGGTTTTCGCCCTCCAATCTGAAGTACATGCGCAGATTTGCGGAGGAATGTCCAGCCCGCCAATTTGGTCAGCAGCCTGCTGACCAATTACCATGGTTTCACGTTGTTATCTTGATGACCAAAGTCTCTGTTCAGGAAGAACGTGAATATTACGCTCGTGCCGTAATCGAGCATGGCTGGAGCCGTCCGGTATTGGTTCATCAGATTGAGTCAGGGCTCTACCATCGGCAAGGAAAAGCTATCACGAACTTTGACAAGCAACTCCCCGCTCCACAATCGGAACTCGCGCAGCAGACTCTCAAGGACCCATACTTATTTGATTTCCTCTCTGTTGGCAAGGAAGCTCTCGAACGGGATATCGAAAATGCTCTCGTTGATCACATCACCCGTTTTCTCTTGGAACTGGGAGCTGGTTTCGCGTATGTGGGTCGTCAGGTGCATCTCGAAGTCGGTGGCGATGATTTCTATCTCGATCTGCTCTTTTACCACCTGAAGCTTCGCTGCTATATCGTAATCGACCTCAAAGCCGTCTCTTTCAAGCCGGAGTACGCAGGTAAGCTGAATTTCTACCTTTCAGCGGTCGATGCAATGATGAAGCATGAGAGCGACAACCCCTCAATTGGGCTCATTCTTTGTAAAGACAAGAACCGCCTCGTTGCAGAATATGCGTTGAAGGATATTTCCAAGCCGGTCGGAGTGTCGGAATATCAACTTATGGAATCGATCCCGGAGGACCTTCAAGGAAGCCTCCCAAGTATTGAGCAAATCGAAGCCGAATTGTCATCAGAGTCGGAGGCTAAATGATCAGAATATTTGTTTACATCTCAGTAATGCTTCTTCTTTCCCAGCACGCCTTCGCGAAGGATGCCCTCCGGGTTCTGGAAGGAACAGTCATCAAAGTGTCTGACGGCGACACCATCAACGTCGATTCCGGCGGCACGAAACTGAAGATTCGACTCTATGGCATCGACGCCCCAGAAACACCGAAGATCAACAGGAAATCCGGATGGACAAGCAAGCCCGGGCAGCCGTACGGAAACGAGGCGTGGAGAGCCTTGAACGACAAGGTTTACCGGCAGCGGGTGCGCGGAGAGGTCAGGGATGTCGACAAGTACGACCGTCTTGTCTCCGTGATCTGGCTTGGGAGCAGGGACATCAACAAGGAGATGGTTACCGAAGGGTGGGCGTGGGCCTACCGGAAGTACCTGGACAGGCCGCATGCCTCCGAGTAC
>CALABV010000096.1 GCA_937886325.1 uncultured Geobacter sp. | reverse complement strand
GAAGGATCGAATCAATGACCTGAACGAATACATCAAGACTCAGGAAGCTTGCATGGCAAAAAACAAGGATGCCGTCGCCGGCATCTCAGGTCGGCTTGCAGCGGAAACAGCCGAGGAGACAAAGCCAAAGGATGTCTCCGGCCTTGCCGTCGAGTGTTCTCCCGCGGTTATTGCCGCTGATGGAATTTCAATCTGCACGGCGAAGATAACTTTTGCGGATAATGATGTACGCTACGTTACCAATACTGTCGCGTGGGAGTATGAGCCTGACTATCAGCCCTTTGTGAAGGACGGTATCATCAGGGGAGCGGAGGTGAGGAAGTTCGTCGAGGACCGGAAGGAGGCTGTTCCCGAGAGAAAAATACAGGTGCGTGCCAGATATGCTCCCATGCCGCAGGAAAAGTGGTCGAATCCGGAGCCTGCTGACTGCACGGTTACGGTCAGGATGCAGGAGGATCAGGGAAAACCCGCCGTCAGTCTTTCCATAACACCCGACCGGTCATCCGTGTATAAAGGGGAGAGTGTCGTTTATGCCTATAGGGTTGAGAATACGGGTAATCAACCGCTCAGCAATGTGAACGTAAAAGATGACACATGCAGTCGCATAATGATAACCAGTGGCGGGGGCATCCTGCAACCCGGACAGAGTTGGGACTATGCGTGTCCTTCCGATCCCCTGGTCTCGACTACTACCAACAACGCGACAGTCACCGCGAATGAACAATCAGGAAAAATAGTGAGCAATTCCGCCAAGGCCGTGGTTTCCGTGGTGCCGCACATGGTTGATGCGCCGGATGTGGTAAACATGACGTTCGATGCCGCAAAGGAGAGTATCGTTTCAGCGAGGCTTGCCGTCGGTGAGTTGATTGAGGAAAAAAGCGATGTGGCCGCGGGTCTTGTCGTCGGACAGTCACCAGAGGCAGGTGTCCGGGTGGAGGAGGGGAGCAGAGTCAACCTTCGCGTGTCACGCAACGAGCCCCGCTCCATCTACCTTGATCCACCACGGGTGACGAAGAAGGTGAAAGAGACAGTCTCATTCAAGGCGACCCTGATTTACAAGGATGGCAAACAGGAGGAAATCGAGCCCCCACGGTTGGCGACATGGGACCCCGGCCCGGATAACTCCTTTACCTGCGCGAAGCCGGGCAAATATCTCGTCTGGGCGCATTTCAAGGGAGCTTCCGGCTCCGCCACTGCCACCTGCGAGGATGACTGGTCTGTGCCGGCCTTCGAGCCGCCCGTATCCAGTGCGAGAGACCGGGATGCCAAGGTTCCGCAAGCCGGACCCGGTGACTATACCTGGTACGCCTTCTGCGAACCGCGAACCGGCGAGGTGACCTATGGACAGCATCTGCTGACCGGCCGGAAGTTGCTGTCCGGGCCGTTCCCAGGGCCGAGGACTGCCTATGACTGGATTGCCAGGTACTGTCCCTCCTGGCGCTGTGATGTGAACGGCGCCTGCGCCAAAACTCCGGCCATTGGCGGCGAATGGAAGGTGCTGTGCGGTAGGAACGACCTGAGGATAGTTTTGGGCAAAACCCATGACCCGATGAAATACCTTCTTATTAAGGAGGGCTTCCTCGGCGAACCCGACGCCCGTACCTGGGCGAATCAGGTGTATCCCGGCTGGGTATGCCTTGCTGACGGAAAATCACCCGGGATGTCTACACGTGCCGCAACGCCCCGCAAGGGCGGCAATTGGGCGGTTGTGTGCAGCCGGCAGCACGGCGGGGTAAGTCTTACCCAACATCCGGATCCGGTCACGCAGTGGATCTGGAATGAGGGTTTCTTTGGTGAGCCCGATGCCCGCGCCTGGACCGACCGGAACTGCCCGAGCTGGCGGTGTGACTCCCAGGGAAAATGTCTGGTCGGTGTTGCCCGCCGCTCATCTGGAGACCGCCCACTTGAGGTGCCTCCGGAACCGGGTAGCGGCTCGGACTGGTGGAGCCGTTTTGCGGAAGGATTCAGCCGGGGAGCGCAGGAGGGAGCGAACGAGGCGGCCCGGCGGGTTGACTCTCCACAGGTCCCGAAGCCCCTTCCCCAGCCGAGCAAGCCCTCGACCGCCGGGACTCTGCCCCTATCGGGGACTCGAACTGGTGACTCCGGAGTCAACAGTGAAGCGCTGCGTGCGGGATATATCAAGAAGTGCCTGGAGATGCGGGAATCCTATGCGAAGCAGAATTGCGCCCAGAACAGGAATTATTCAGGGTGCTTCCTGGACCCTGTGGGATGTTACGGCTATGTCGTCAGCGATGCGCTTCCCGACGGTAGGAGCCAAGGGCGGGTGGGCTGCGGCAGAGGTGTCGTAGAGCAGTACATCTCCTGTCTCACCGCATGTAATCAGGGGTTGCTCCAGAAACGCTACAATATGAACACAGTACCCACCTGCGGGAATGAGTGCAAGACAAAGGCACTGGACGCAATCAAGGGGTGCAACACCGGCTCACGGTGAAAGGCGGGTGAGATGATAGGAGGCGCGATGACCGGCAATCCGGATGTCGTGGGCGTGGGGATACTGCTGCTGGTGGCGGGCATCTCGATATTCCTGGCGGGTCTGTCCCTGGTCAAAAAATTCCGCAACGCAGCAAACTACAGCGGTATCGGGAGTTTCCGCTTCACTCGGGGAGGCGCTGCCTGGCTTGCAGGGTATCTCCTTGTCATATTCGGTTTGGCGTCCGTGTTTGTGAGCGTCATGCTCCTCTTCCTGTAATCGTTCTCGTCCACGGAAGCGCTCCTGGCGTGAATGCTCACTGTCCGGACGATACTGCCCGCATCCTTCCCAGCGGCATGATGATCATCGGATCCTCCGTGCCCGGCAGGGACAGAACATTCCGAACGTCATCATCATCGAATGCGCCGATCACCACCGTTCCCAGATTCAGGGAGACCGCCTGCAGTGCCACATTCTGCGCGGCGGTCCCGGCCTCCATGTGGGCATAGCGCACCCCTCTCTTTCCGTATTTTCCGGTTGATCGTGCAAAGACCGCGCTGAAGACAACGGCCGCGGGGGCGCTGCCGACAGGGTCCTGGTGAAGAGATGCCTCTCGGAGTTTCCGGCGCACGTCGCCGGAGCGCACCAGGGCCAGTCCGTGTCTGTCCGGCAGATACCGGTACACTCCGGCAGGCAGGTTCCGAATATCTCCGGCGACCACGTACGTTTCCAGTGGGTACAGGGCGCCGGCGGAGGGCACTGTTCTCATGCCCCTGCCGTGGGTAATCCCCTGGGCTGCCCACAGGAGCTGGGCAATCTCTTCCAGGGAGAGCGGGCCTGTGCCGTAGTCGCGGTGCGATCGCCTCTCCCGCAGCGCCTTCTCGACGGATGTCGCGCTTTCGAGCTTCGGCCGGGGCAGGGGGATGACCATCTGCCCGGACACCGGCGCCGTCTTGTCGGTCATGGGCTTTTCCCTTTCGCATCCGGAGGAGAGCAGAACGAGTGCGGCAACAATGAGCAGTGCCGCAAACATAACGATTATTTTTTCTCTGGTGAGCATAGATTCCTGAGCGGGCAGACATCATGTCTGCCCTTTTTGCAATAATCCTTGCCGAGGCGCACCAGGGCAGCCTCCAAGTCACGGAAATCCGACCCGATCACCCGGTGTCTTGCCCATATCCGTTCGAGAGCGGCAAGCGGGTTTCTCTTTGAGATGAGGCCAAGGTGACCGGCCGCGAGCTCTGCCGGCAGTGAGAGCGCAGGCCGCGCCTTCCCCCATATGGTTCGAAGTTCCCGCAGAAATATGTTTACCGTAACGTCTCCGATCCCCTTTCCGAGTCCTTTCAGGCGATCCTCCAGGTCTTTTTCATCCCGGGCCTGTTCATGGAGATTGTTCAGGTCGCCCCCGTAGCGTTCCTCCAAATCCTTCATTATGGACAGCAGCTTCGTGGCGGTGGAGAAATCGTATCGGACATAGCCGCCCGCGTCCAGTATCTCCACCAGTCCGTCCCAACCGGTATCGAGAATCCGAGCGGGGAGGACGATCCCGCGTCGTTCGAACTCCCTGTATGTCCGCGCGGCGGCTGCCGAGGAAATCCGCGCCCCGAAGAGCTTGGCGGCGAGGAACCACTTGCTCAGTTCGAGCCGGCTGCAAGAGGACAGTTCGATACCCAGTTCACGGGAAAATGTGCCGCCCATGGTCTGGAGAAGCGATGCGACAATGTCGGCGGATGCATGCATGGTTCTTCCCCCGCGTGTGCTTTCAGAAAAATTATACCCGGTTTGAAAGGCTTTTCTCGGCAACGGCTTTTTTGTGAGAAAAGTGTGTCGGCGCCCATCAGATACAGTACGCAAGCACCCTCTCGTATCAGGGTCACGGCATGGATGAGAGGCTGGAGACGCGGAAAGCTTTCTTGACATGCAACCGAAAGCACGGATACTGGTGAACGCGCTTTGTGCGTCATTCTTCGAATTGTATAGCGATTTCTTCATGGGAATGAGCCCCGGGCTCTGCCGAGTTGTCTTCGGGAAGAGAGGAACAGCGAATATGTTTTTCAGGGGAATTACCGGAAATGTCCTGATTCTGGGGCTGGTGAGCTTCCTCACCGACTTTTCCAGCGAGATGATCTATCCGCTCCTGCCGGTGTTCCTGACCACCGTGCTGGGTGCGGGACCCGCTTTTTTGGGGGTAATCGAGGGGGTTGCGGAATCGACCGCTTCCCTGCTCAAGCTGTTTTCCGGGATTGCGTCCGACCGTGTGCGGGATCGGAAGAAACTGGTGCTGTCCGGCTACGGCATTTCCTCCTGCGTCCGACCCCTGATCGCGGCAGCCACCGGCCCGTTGGCGGTTCTGGTAGTAAGGTTCGCGGACCGGGTCGGGAAGGGTATCCGCACGTCGCCCCGGGACGCGCTCATCGCCGACTCGGTGGACCCCGCCATCAGGGGCAAGGCGTACGGCTTCCACCGTTCCATGGATCATGCGGGCGCCATTGCCGGGCCTCTGACCGCCACCCTGCTGTTGACGTACTTCACCACGGATCTCCGCACGGTTTTCTGGCTTTCGGCCATCCCCGGCCTTCTCACGGTTCTTCTCATCATCTTCAAGGTAAAGGAGGTGTCGCGCAGAAAGGGGCCGAGCGACGGCAGTTTCTTCGGGATATTCCCGCGGGGGAGGTTGAGGAGATACATCCTGGTCCTTTTTCTCTTCACCCTGGGAAATTCGTCCGATGCCTTCCTTCTCCTAAAGGCGGGCCGGCTTGGCGTTTCCCCGGTGATGATCCCGATTCTCTGGGCCTTTTTCCATGTGGTGAAGATGTCTTCCTCCATGCCGTTCGGCGCGCTTTCCGACCGGGTCGGGAGGAGGGGGATCATCGTTTCCGGTTGGGGGATCTACGCACTTACCTATGTCGGGTTTGCCTTCGCCTCTACCGAACTTCACGTATGGCTGCTGTTCACCCTCTACGGCCTGTTCTACGGCCTTACCGAAGGGGTTGAGAAGGCGTTTCTGGCGGATATTTCCGGTCCGGAGGAGCGGGGGAGCGCATTCGGCTGGTTCAACTTCGCAGTCGGTATCGGCGCCCTGCCCGCGAGTCTGGTGTTCGGTTTCATCTGGCAGTGGGTCGGTCCCGGCGCCGCGTTCGGTTTCGGGGCGGGAACCGCTGCACTGTCCGCGGTTCTGCTTCTGCTGCTCGTGAAACCGGCGAAGGTAATTCGGGCAGGATAGTGCCCGCTCAGGATATTCTCGGGATGCAGGCAAAAAAGAGGGGGCGTGATGCCCCCTAACGTGTGCCTTGCTATTGCTGTTGCTTTCTTACCTTGCACCGGTTCTCCCCTGTCCTTGGGAAGGATAGGAAGGCGGAGTCACACCGGTTCCGGTCTGCTGCTGGGTAGTGCCGGGCTTTGACGAAGTCTTTTCCTTGGTCCCGGATTCCTGCTGGGCCGGCGGCTTCTGTCCGCTGTGTTGCCGAACCGTCGGCTGCTGTCCGGACTGCCGGATCTGATTCGGCGGTTGTCCCTGGTGGTACGTTGGGGGCGCGGGAGTCTGGCGCCGCTCTATTTTTACCGGTTGTGCCGGTTGCTGAGATCCCGTGGGATAGGTCGCCGCGGGGCGCTGAACCTGCGGGGGAGGCGTCCTTACCACCGGCTGTGCGGCGGGGGAGGGAGCCTGAGGCTTCCGGATCTGCTGCGGTCTCCGGACAGGCGCCGGCGTCACCGGTTGCGGCGCAACCGGCTGGGGTGCAACCCTTGTGCCCTGAGAGTCAATGGTGCGCGACCTGTCCTGGCTCGGAGTCCCCGTTATCACGCCTTGCTGACGGCCGGTGGAAATCCCGCTGGGCGCCGTTCTGATTCGGGTGCGTTCAACGGATTGCCCTGACGGCCGTGTTCCCGTCGTGGATGAAGGCGTGGGCGTGGCGGATGGTGCGATTGCGGGGGCCGTTGATGTCGGAGGCACCGTTGTCCTGGTTTTCCTTTCCTTCGGAGGCTTTACGGTTGCCGGCGGTTTTTCGGCAGGCACAGCCGGAGGGGCAGCCGTGGTGCTGGGAGGCAACGGCAGCCGCTGTTCCGCTCTTCCGCCGGAAGGCTTGACAGTCGTGGGCTGAGGGGCAGGCACCGGCGTGCCGAGCGGAGGCTTCTCCTTCCCCGTGCTCACGCTGCCCGTCTCGGCCGGTCGTGTTCCGCTCCCTTCCCGCACCGGATGTATCGGCTCTTTCCGTCGAATTGTCCGCATCTGCCGGACCGGAGTTCCCGGCCTGAATACCGAACCTCTTTCGTCGGTGACCAGCCGCCGTTCCCTGCGGATCTTTTCCGGTTGTATCTTCTGCACCTTGGGTGGCGGGAGTTTGGCGACAGGGATTGTCCTGATGATCGGGGAGGCGGACGACCTGTCCGGTCTCACGACAGGCGGCGGGCCGAAACCCACGTTACGCTCTCTGAACGGGTTCTCATGGAGCCTGAAGTCGGTCTTTTTACCGCGGAAGAAGGTATCACGGTGCAGGGACGTTACCGCGTTCCTGGCGTCGATGTTTCTGAAGCGCCGGTGTGCGTCGATGATGCTGATGTTGATGGTGTTGATGTTCACGCTTCCCGGCCCGTAGTCGCCGTACCCGTAGTAGGTGTCCCCGGGCGCCAGCGGCACCCACGACACATACGTGGGTGTATGCACCCATCCAACGTATCCCGGTCCCCAGTGGGCCGCGCCGTGGCGCGGCGGGACCCAGCACCATCCTCTCCCGCCCAGAAATGCCCATCTGCCGTAGTGATAGGGGGCCCATCCCCACGGTTCATAGGATATCCAGATGTAGTTGCCTCCCATCCATACCCATCTTCCGTTGCGGTACGGCGCCCATCTCAGTGAAACGGAGACACTTGGGACCCATACGTAGCCATAGTCGGTGGTATTGATCCACCTGCCGTTGCTGTCCAAATCATAGGCGTATTCATTCAGTTCGTTCGGGAGGTAGCGCAGGCTTTCGCCGGCCCCGGCAAGGGTCCGGTCACGCTCCCTGTTCCATGCTTCCCATTCGTCGCCCGCGGCGAGAGGGTACAATTCGGCCCTCAGGTTTTCCCTGATCAGGAGGGTGTTGCCCCCCGGTATCCGTACCTTGCCGTTCATGGTTTCCGCATATACGTCTCCCCTGAACACGGTGATTTCCGTTGCGCCGTTTTCGACAACGTCTATCATGGCGAGAGAGTCATCACGGCATACGATGGAGCAGAGGGGTGTGTCGACCTGGACGGAATCGATGCCGTACCTGCGGTTGTTGAGGTAGGCGCGTCCGCTGTTAAGATACAGTTGGATATCGTCGCCGGCAAGGGAGAGTGCGTCGAGGGAAGTGAAGGCATCAAGCCGGATGAGGGCGCCTCCCAGAACCTGGACCTCGGTTCTTGCTCCCTGGGGAACCCACACCCTGTCCCCATCACGCAGCGGAGTATTGGTGACGGCGGGAAGCCACTCAGGCGTATCCGCGGTCTGAATCTGCACATCGCCTGAAAGAAAACCGATCCTGGCACGTCCATACTCCGCGGAGAAGGCGAGGGCGGGTGTCAACGCCAGCACCAGCAACAACGGGACGATTCTCAAGGTTTTCATCAATGTTCTCCTCTCGTTCCTTCTCTTCGGAATTGTTCCTGAAGTAGTATCAATTTTACTCTCTCGCATTACATCGCACAACCGGACGCATTCGTTGACCGACCCTTTTTTCCTGTTATCCTTGAGGACATGCCACGGTCAGTTATCGAAACATTTCCGGTCACGCGTCTGGACATCCTCGATGCGGAGGGAAACGCCGACGAATCTCTTCTACCACCTCTTTCCCGTGAGGATACCCTGCGGCTCTATGAACTGCTGGTTCTTTCCCGGGCGTTCGACGGTCGAGCCTTGAGCCTGCAGCGGGAGGGGCGGATCGGTACGTATCCCTCCATCCTCGGCCAGGAAGCCGCCCAGGTGGGAAGCGCTTTTGCCCTGGAGAAGAGCGACTGGGTCTTTCCCTCGTTCCGGGAAACCGGAATGCATGTCGCCATGGGGTACCCCCTTGACCTGCTTTTCCGCTACTGGGCCGGGGACGAGCGGGGCCTCGTCACTCCCGAGGGGCTGAATATCCTTCCCGTGTGCGTTTCGGTGGGCACCCACATACCTCACGCGGTCGGAGCTGCCATGGCGGCCCGCTACCGCAAGGACCCCATTGCGGTTGTCGCCTATTTCGGTGACGGAGCGACTTCCAAGGGCGATTTCCACGAGGGCTTCAACATGGCGGGGGTGTACCGTCTGCCGGTGGTATTCATCTGCCAGAATAATCAGTGGGCCATATCGGTGCCCCGGGGTCTCCAGACGGCAGCCGCAACCATTGCCCAGAAGGCGATTGCCTATGGGTTCGAGGGGGTGCAGGTGGACGGCAACGACGTATTTGCCGTCTACGACGCGACACGACAGGCCCTGGAAAGGGCGCGGAGCGGCGGAGGCCCGACATTCATCGAGTGCTTCACCTATCGCATCTCCCACCACACCACGGCCGATGACGCGGACCGCTACCGGAGCGTTGACGAGGTGGAGGAGTGGAAGAAGAGGGACCCCATCGAGCGCCTCCGCCGTTTCCTGGAAAAAAGCGGTTTCTGGACAATCAAGTATCAGCGGGAGCTGGAGCAGCGGACCCGCGAGACCATCGACCAGGCGGTTCGGGAGGCGGAAAGCGCCGCTCCGGCCGAGAGGCGGGAGATCTTCCTGTCGGTCTTCGAGAAGCGGACACCCCGTCAGATTCGGGAGATGAAGGGGGTAGACGATGCCGGTGCGTAACATGGTGCAGGCCATCAATCTCGCCCTGCGGGAGGAGATGGAGCGGGACGACCGGATTGTGCTGCTCGGAGAAGATGTGGGAAAGGACGGCGGCGTTTTCCGCATCACCGAAGGTCTCCTGGAGATGTTCGGTGAGGAGCGGATCATCGATACCCCCCTGGCCGAGTCGGGCATCGTGGGGGCCGCGGTCGGCATGGCCCTCTACGGCCTGAGACCGGTGGCGGAGATCCAGTTCCTGGGATTCATCTATCCCGCCTTCGACCAGATTTTTTCCCATGCGGCCCGTTACCGGAGCCGCTCCCGCGGCAGGTTCTCCTGTCCGCTGGTTATCCGCGCACCCTACGGGGCGGGCATCAAGGCGCCCGAACTCCACGAGGAGAGCTGCGAGGCCTTCTTCTGCCACATGCCGGGGGTCAAGGTGGTGGTCCCTTCCGGCCCCTACGTCGCGAAAGGCCTTCTCATCTCGGCCCTCCGCGACCCGGACCCTGTCATCTTCCTGGAGCCGACCCGGCTCTACCGGATGATCAGGGAGGATGTGCCGGACGGCGACCATGCCGTCCCTCTGGGCCAAGCCCGTATCGTGAGGGAAGGGAATGATGTGACGGTCATCGCCTGGGGGAGCATGCTGGAGCGGGTGGTGAAGTCACTGGAACCCTATGACGCCGAAATAGTCGACCTGCTTACCCTGTCACCCTTTGACGAAGAAACGGTCCTCCGTTCCGTGGCGAAAACCGGCCGAGTCGTCATCGTCCACGAGGCGCCCCGGACCTGCGGCTTCGGTGCGGAACTGGCCGCCACCATAGCCGAGGAGGCCATCCTGTCCCTGAGGGGCCCGGTATTTCGGGTTGCCGGACCTGACGTGCCGGTCCCCCTGGCGAAACTTGTCGAGCACTATCTCCCCGACGCCGCCCGCATCCGTGCCGCGGTCGAGGAGCTTCTGAGGTACTGAGCATGCCTTTCGATTTTCTGTTGCCGGATTTGGGAGAGGGGATCGCCGAGGCCGAGATACGGAAATGGCTCGTCACGGTCGGCGATGCGGTGGAGGAGCACCAGCCCGTTGTGGAGGTGGAGACCGACAAGGCCGTGGTGGAGGTGCCGACTCCCCGCAAAGGGACGGTTCTTTCCCTCGCGTGCGGCGAGGGGGAGACGGTGCGGGTCGGCGAGATCCTGCTGACCATCGCCGAAGAGGGTGAGAATGAAGAACCCCGGCCCCGCTCCGTGTCGGTGGTGGGGGAACTTCCCGAAGCCGAGGAGGTTCCTGCCGCCCCGGTGCTCGCCACCCCGGCGGTGAGGGCACTGGCGCGGGAGAGGGGAATCCCCCTCGACGGCATACAGGGGACCGGTCCCCGCGGCAGCATTACACGGGAAGACCTGCTGGCGGCTGCTGAAAAAAGGAGGGTCGGGGACGAGAAGCCGGGGCCTGAGGAGCGCATCCCGTTCCGGGGCCTGCGCCGCGCCATTGCCCGGCACCTGCTCAAGTCCCACCAGATGACCGTATGCGTCACCGGCATGGAGGAGGTGGACGTCACCGAACTCTGGAACCTGAGGATACGGGAAAAGGCAGGACTTGACGCCCGCGGGATCCACCTCACATATTTCCCCTTCATCATCAAGGCGGTCCAGCATGCCCTTCGCGAGCATCCCCTCCTCAACGCCTCCGTGGATGAGGAAGGGGAGGCTATCATCCTGAAGAAATATTGCAACATCGGCTTTGCGGTGGATACGCTGGAAGGTTTGATCGTGCCGGTGCTGCGGGAGGTTGAGAAGAAGAGCATCCTGGAGCTTGCCGGCGAGCTCCAGGCCCTGTCGGAACGTGCCCGGCAACGAACCATCACCCTGGAGGAGATGAAGGGGAGCAGCTTCACCATCAGCAACTTCGGCCAGTTCGGCGGCGGATTCGCCACGCCGATCATCAATTACCCCGACGTGGCAATCCTGGGCTGCGGCAGGATCGCCGACAAACCCTGGGTCGTGAACGGTGAGATTGCAATCCGGAAGATACTTCCCCTGTCCCTGACCTTTGACCACCGGGTGACGGACGGGGGGGACGCGACCCGTTTCCTGAGCCGTGTCGCCGGTTATCTCGAGGACCCGGCACTCCTTTTCATCGAGAGCGTATGAGGTGAGATTTTAAGGCTGAAGGCTGAAGGTGGAAGGCTGAAGAATGGAATTTGAGGGTTTATGCCGGGGTGGATGTGTCGTCATCACTACTCATGAAATAGATAATAATCTCGGTAGAACGTTCATGGAGTGCGGGTTTTTTACTTCAGTCTTCAACCTTCAGGCTACTAACCTGCCCGGGTGTTCTATGAAAGAACTCGATTGTCTCTTTTTTCCGAAAAGCGTCGCCCTGGTGGGCGCTACCCCCGACCCGGCGAAGCTCGGCGGCATCGTACTCCGGAATCTCATCCGGCTCAAGGGCACGGTGTACCCGGTCAACCCGAAGTACGGAGAGATCCTCGGGATTCGTTCGTTTCCTTCCGTTGCGGATCTCCCGGAAACCGTGGACCTTTCCGTGATCCTCCGGCCGGCGGCCGATGTGCCGGCCATCCTTGAGGCGCATCGGGGCAAGGCGCGCTTTGTCCTGGTCGTAAGCGCAGGTTTCGCCGAGGTGGGCGCATCGGAACTGCAGGCCGAGATCATTCGTATCGGTCGTGAGGGGGGGCTGAGGCTGGTGGGGCCCAACTGCCTGGGACTCTACAATCCCCGGCACCGGCTCGACACCATGTTTCTTCCCCATGCCTGTCTGAAGAGGCCGAAGCGCGGGAACGTTGCCGTGGTTTCCCAGAGCGGCGCGGTGATGATCTGCCTCCTGGAAGCAATCCGGATGGCGAACACGGGGATCTCCAAGGTGGTGAACTACGGGAATGCGGTTGACCTGGACGCGCCCGAGGTCTATGAATACCTGGCCGAAGACGACGACACCGCGGTTGTGGTCTCCTACCTGGAGTCGGTGGGAGACGGCCGCAGGTTCCTGAAAGCGGCCAGGTTCCTGTCCGACCGCAAGCCCCTCCTTATCCTGAAGGCGGGCAAGGGCGCCGGCGGTGGGGCCGCGGCGTTTTCCCACACGGGACGGCTGGCGGGCAACTACGAGGTGTTTCACTCCCTCATGAACCATTACGGGCTGCATGAGGTGGCCTGCTTCGACGAACTGCTCGACGGGGCCAAGGCCGTTTCCTACCAGCGGCCCGTTCCGGGGAAGCGGGTCTGCATCATCACCAACGGCGGCGGCGCAGGTGTGCTGGCCGTGGACGAGTGCGCGCACCGCGGCCTGGTTCTTCCCGACCTGCCTGATGAGGTGCGACGGGACCTGCGCGAAGCCTTTCCCTCCTTTTACACTGTGGCCAATCCCATCGACCTGACCGGGCAGGTGCGGGTGGACGATTACCGGGAGGCCCTGTTCGCGGTGCGTGACGTGTGCGACGGTTTCCTGGTGATTGCCATGACCGGGGTGGCGGGAGTGACGCTGCGCCTTGCGGACCATCTCCGCGAATTCCGGGAAAAGGCGGGCAAGCCGGTCGTCGTGCATATCGCGCAGGGCGGGGTGGCGCCGCGCCTCATCCGTCTGACGGAGAGGGCGGGAATCCCCGTCTACCCGTCTCCCGAACGGGCGGTCCGCGGGCTGGCCTCTCTACTGGGGAAAGGAGGATCCCATGGATAGGCGGGAGAGCCTGCGCCGTTTCCTCGGAGCATATCCGGATACCAGACTCCTTCCGGAACACGCCGTCAAGGGATTCCTCCGTGAAGCGGGCCTCCCCGTGCCCGTCGGTTTCTTCATTCCGGCAGGCGACCCACTCCCCGACTGCTCCCGCCTCTCGTACCCTCTCGCGGCCAAGGTGTCTTCATCACGGATCCGCTCCAAAAGCGATGTTGGCGGGATCCGGCTCGGCCTGAAAGACAGCACCGGCGTCGCAACCGCGGTGGCCGACCTGATGGGGATTGAAAACGCGGAGGGGGTCATCCTCGAAGAACAGGCACAACCGGGAACCGAGGTCATCGTCGGCGGCATCATCGATCCCCAGTTCGGCCCGGTGGTCATGTTCGGCCTGGGCGGCGTGCTCGTGGAACTCTTTCACGATGTTGCCTTCGCACTTGCTCCCATGACCCGTGACGACGCCTGTCGCCTCATGGAACGGGTGAAGGGATACCGTCTTCTGACCGGCTACCGCGGCGCGCCGCCCCGGGATCGCGAGGCGTTGGCGGACATCCTGGTGACCGTCTCCGAACTGATTGCCACCGGCCTTCTGGAGGAGATCGACCTAAATCCGGTTGCACTCTACCCCAGCGGCGCCATGATTCTCGACGCCAAGATGTTCGTTGCCGTCCGACACTGATTTGCCGGCTTGTCCCCTCGCAGCGTGCACCCTCTTATTCCTCATCCTTCCCAATGCGCGGCAGTGTTCTTTTGACAGGAGCATCCCGCTGTACTACTATGGCGCCTTCACACGGAGCCGGTTTCGGTTCATGCCAGGAGAGCACCCATGAGAGACACCATAGAATCACTCTTTCCCCATATGGAGGAAATACCGGCGGAGTATCGCATCGACTCGCCCATCAGGCAGGATTACTACCTGGTGGCCGGCGAAATGCGCCGCTGGAACGGCCCGCTGCGGGAGGTCCTGTCACCGGTCTGGGTGAAAGAGGGTGAGAAACTGACCAGAAAACGGATCGGCGAGTTCCCGGACCTGTCGGAAGACGCGGCCATGGAAGCCCTTTCCGTGGCGGTGCGCGCCTATGACAACGGACGGGGGGAATGGCCCACCATGTCGGTGGGGGAGCGTATCCGGCGTGTCCAGCACTTCACCCGCGCTTTGCTGGAAAAACGGCAGCCCATCGTCAGGCTCCTCATGTGGGAGATCGGCAAGTCGTTCCGGGAGGCGGAACGGGAGTTCGACCGGGCCGTGGCCTATATCCGGGAGACCATCGAGGCGCTCAAGGAACTGGACCGGGTTTCCTCCCGTTTTGTCATCCAGCAGGGGATAATCGGCCAGATCCGGCGTGCGCCGCTCGGCGTTGTCCTGTGCATGGGACCCTACAACTTCCCCCTCTATGAAACCTTCACCACGCTGATTCCTTCTCTTATCATGGGGAATACCCTGGTCCTGAAACCCCCGCGCTTCGGGATTCTCCTGTTCCAGCCGTTGCTGGCGGCGTTTCGTGACGCATTCCCGCCAGGTGTCGTCAACACGGTGTACGGCGATGGTGAAACCGTGGTTGCGCCTCTGCTCGCATCGGGCCGGGTTGACGTGCTCGCCTTCATCGGCACCAACCGGGTCGCGGACGCCCTGCGCAGGACTCATCCCCGTCCGCACCGTCTCCGCTGCGTGCTCGGACTCGATGCCAAAAATCCGGCCATTATCCTTCCCGACGCCGATATCGACCTGGCCGCGGCCGAATGCATCCGGGGCAGCCTTACGTACAACGGTCAGCGCTGCACTGCCCTCAAAATCCTGTTCGTTCACCGCCGTATTGCCGATGAATTTCTTGCTAAGATGGCAAAGGGAATAGCCGCGCTGAGATGCGGCATGCCGTGGGAGGAGGGTGTTACCGTCACGCCCCTGCCGGAACCGGAAAAACCGGACTACCTGTGCGAACTGATAAGGGATGCGCAGGGATTCGGCGCGCGGGTCGTCAACAAGGGCGGTGGAACGGCCGTCGCATCCTTTTTCTACCCGGCGCTTCTCTATCCGGTGACCCCGCAGATGCGCCTCTATGGCGAGGAACAGTTCGGACCGATCATCCCGGTTGTTCCCTACGACGACATCCGGGAGCCGGTCGAATACGTGGTCAGTTCCAACTACGGGCAGCAGGCGAGCATCTTCGGCAGGGACACGGACCAGCTCGCCCAGTTGGTGGATTCACTGGTCAACCAGGTGTGCCGCATCAATATCAACAGCCAGTGCCAGCGGAGCCCGGACACTTTTCCCTTCAATGGGAGAAAGGACTCCGCCGAGGGGACCCAGTCCGTGTCGGACGCGCTCCGCATATTTTCCATAAGGATTGTTGTCTCGGCAAGGGAGACAGACGAAAACCGCGAGATCATCACCTCCATCGTCCGCGAGAGAAAGTCCCACTTCCTGTCCACGGACTTTATCCTGTAGGGATTGAACGTCCCTTCCGGCAAAAAGCCACCTCACGGACCGAGAACATCCCGACGTACGAAACCGTCCCATTTCAATACCTCCCTCCGAAATGGGTCAATTATATACGTTTTGGAAGATATCCCATGGGTTACGATTGGATGAGATCGGCGACTTTCTTCAGGAGCTCTCCGGGGGTATGCGGTTTCTCAAGGAAATGGTGATTCTCCTCCAGGATGCCTTTCTTGGAAATGGTTTCGGGAGTATAGCCGCTGGTGAACAGAACTTTGACATCGGGACGTATCCGCTTCAGCCTGTCGTAAACATCCTTTCCATTCATTTTCGGCATTACCACGTCAAGCATGACCAGATCAACCGCATCTTTTCGTTGCAGGAATCTTTGCACCGCGTCCACGCCGTCAATCGCCTCCTCCACTTCGTAGCCGAATTCCCGCAAGAGACCGGCATTGAATTTTCTTACCTCATCATCGTCTTCGGCAAGGAGTATCAATCCTTTGCACATATTCACGGGAATGGACGTGGAGGATTCGACCGTAGTGGCAGTTGCGTTGATAATCGGCAAGAATACCCTGAACCGGGTACCCTTGCCCGGTTTGCTGCAAACGTCGATATAGCCGTTTGATTGCTTGACAATACCGTAGACGATGGATAGACCGAGGCCGGTTCCCTTGCCCACCTCCTTCGTGGTGAAAAACGGATCAAATATTCGCTCCATAACCTCATCATCCATGCCGGTTCCCGTGTCTTCGACCGAAATGCACGCGTATTTCCCCTTTTCTCCGTAACCGTGGGATTGTATGAATTCTTCCCCCATTTCGAAAAGTTCGGTTGATATCGTCAGCCTGCCTCCATTTCTCATGGCATCCCGCGCGTTTGTTGAAAGGTTCATCAGGATTTGCTCCAGTTGGCTGCCGTCGGCCATAACGACAAGTTCTTCCCGGTAACTCCGTGTCTCCAGATGTATATCCTCTCCAAGCAATCTTGTAAGGAAGTTACAAACCTTTTTCAGCAGGAGATTTACGCTGACCGGCTGAGGAGTAGCGGATTGTTTTCTGCTGAATGCCAAGAGCCCACTGGTCACGTGGACGGCTCTCTCGGACGAGGCCGTTATCTGTTCCGCGAAGTGGCGCAGCGGGTCGTCTTTTCCCATCTTCATCAACAGGAGATGCGCGTACCCTGTGATGGCCGTGATGATGTTATTGAAATCATGGGCGACACCCCCCGCGAGCTGACCTATCGCCTCCATTTTCTGTGCATGGTGAAGTTGTGCTTCAAGCTTCTTTTTTTCTTCTTCCGTCCTCTTCTGTTCACGGAGGTCCCGGATGAAGCAGAAGGTGAAAAGGACTTTTCCCTTTCCGTCGCGAACGGCGCCCGCGAGACAGGAAACGGGGAAGACGCCCCCTGTTGCGTCAACGGCCGAGAGTTCGCCTTCCCAACTTTCGCCTCCGAGTATGCACGGGCTCATCCGCTTTTCAAGAACCTCGAGCGATTCCGGAGCATAACAGGCACGAAGTCCGGTTCTTCGTAATTGATCCAGGGTGTAACCAAACAGTTCCTCGCATGCGGGATTGATGTACACGAGAGTGTCGGTCGAGTCTTGAATGGTGACGGCTTCCTGGAGGGATTCGATAATCGTCTTGAAAAGTTGAAGATTTTTCTGCGCAAAGCGTGCTTCGACCAATGCGTCCCGGAGTTGTTCCGTGCGTTTTTCTATCTCGCTGTCCATATGATTCAGAAGGCGATTGTTTATCAGCAGTTGTCCAAGGAAGTTACAGAAGACTGAAAGGAAGCGTTCATGCCATTCGGTAAAAGCACGTGGCTCGGGGTGCGATACATTCAGGACGCCAAGCACTTCGCCACCAATCTGGAATATGGGCGCGCTGATCAGGGAGCCGATGGCGCGTCCGTTCAATATCTTGAAGTGCGGGTCCGATGAGCAGTCGCGACAGTGCTGCAGGGTTTTTGTCTTGACTGCCAGACCCATTATGCCCTCTCCGATGCAGACAGTGGTCGAAGAGAGCCTGTCGTGTGATGAACTGAAATTCCCTTCCGTAAGATCTTCGTGGTCAAGACCGATACAGTTTTTCAGGGTGTCATCATGGAGCAGGAAAACGGAACAGGATGTTATGTCGAGGTTTTCAAGCAATCCTCGTAACGCGTTGTGCAGCAGAGTGGTTTCATCCACGTCCCGCAACTCCAGTGAACTCAGAATGCTGAGCGCCGAAAAGGAGTTGAGAAGATTTGTGAAATTGCCATGCAATTCCTTGAATAAATTAACTATATTTTTCTCATTCATATTGTATTGTATCCAATGATACGTGGGAAAGAGGTCCTGTGTTCCTGTTACAGTGGGTACTTGTGAGGTTTAATTTCAGACCGCACGGTGAAGTTATCTGACAGAAAATAATATTAAATCAAAATTATGTAAATACATTATTCTTGTGTCTCGTTTCAATCAACAAAGAAAGTATAAATAATAACCTGTACTTTTATAGCTGTTTAGCAAAAAAATAATTTATTATTTTTATCATAATAATATAGGTGCTCGTAAAGAGGTCTAATCCAGTTTGCATTGTCCCGTGATTGAATTCGTGAAGCACATGTCGTCTTGACGTCTCGCCGCGTATCCCCCTGTACAACAGCTTTGAAATTCCCGTCCTTCACCTTGACGCAACGCCTGGCGATGCCTATTCTTTTCGTACGTGAGTATACGAAGGGAGCGCAAACCATGATCAGATCGGAAAAGATGACCATAAAGACCCAGGAAGCCCTGGGCGCGGCGCAGCAATCGGCAGCATCCCGCCAGAACGGCTCCATCGAGCCGGAGCATCTCCTGCTGTCGCTGCTGGACCAGGAAGGGGGGGTGATCGGCTCAATCCTGCAGAAGATCGGGGCCAATCCCGCCTATGTCCGTTCAAAGGTTGAGGAGGCATTGAAGCGGCTTCCCCAGGCGACCGGATCCGGGGTGCAGATCTACCTCTCCTCTTCGTTGCACCATGCTCTGGATACGGCCCAGCGCGAGGCGGAGGCCATGAACGACGAATTCGTTTCCACCGAACACCTGCTCCTGGGCCTTGTCGAGGAAAAGGGGAGCACGGTGGCGACCATCCTCGCCGACAGCGGGGTTTCCCGCGATGCGGTGCTTGCCGCACTCAAGGATCTGCGCGGTGACGAGCGGGTCACCGACCAGAACCCGGAGGAGAAATACCAGGCGCTGGCGAAATACAGCCGCGACCTCACCGAGGCGGCCCGCAAGGGGAAGCTGGACCCGGTCATCGGCCGTGACGACGAGATCCGGCGGGTGATCCAGGTCCTGTCCCGCCGGACCAAGAACAACCCGGTGCTCATCGGCGAACCGGGCGTGGGCAAGACCGCCATCGTGGAGGGCCTGGCCCAGCGCATCGTGTCCGGAGACGTGCCCGAGACCCTGAAGAACAAGCGTATCGTGGCCCTGGACATGGGTTCGCTCATCGCCGGCACCAAGTACCGCGGCGAGTTCGAGGAGCGGCTCAAGGCGGTGATCAAGGAGGTCACCAAGTCCGAAGGGAACATCGTCCTTTTCATTGATGAGATGCACACCCTGGTGGGCGCGGGCGCCGCCGAGGGGGCCATGGACGCGTCCAACCTGCTGAAGCCGGCCCTTGCCCGTGGAGAGCTCCACTGTATCGGCGCCACTACCCTCAACGAGTTCCGCAAGAACGTGGAAAAGGACGCGGCCCTGGAACGCCGCTTCCAGCAGGTCTTCACCGGCGAGCCAAGCGTGGAGGACACTATCTCCATCCTGCGGGGCCTCAAGGAAAAGTACGAGGTCTTCCACGGCATCCGCATCCAGGACAGCGCCATCGTGGCCGCGGCGACCCTTTCGGACCGCTACATCACCGACCGCTTCCTGCCCGACAAGGCCATCGACCTCATCGACGAGGCTGCGTCCCGGCTTCGCATCGAGATTGATTCCATGCCCACCGAGATAGACGAGATAGAGCGCCGGATCATCCAGATGGAGATTGAGAAACAGGCGCTCCTCAAGGAGCACGACCCTCATACCAGGGAACGCCTCAGGAAGCTGGTCGACGAGCTGGAGGAGCTGAAGGCCGAGTCGGCGAAGCTCAAGGTCCACTGGCAGGGGGAAAAGGAGATTATCAAGTCGCTGCGCGAGCTGAAGAACCGATTGGAAGAAAAGAAGACGGAGGCGCAGAGGACTGAGCGGGAGGGAAACCTTGGCCGGACCGCGGAGATCCGCTACGGCGAGATCCCGGCCATCGAAAAGGAGATGGCGGAAAAGAACCGGGAACTGGAGCAGGTGCAGCGGGAAGGCAAGATGCTGGCGGAGGAGGTGGACGGTGACATGGTGGCCGAGGTGGTTGCAAAATGGACCGGCATCCCGGTGTCGCGCCTCCAGGAAAGCGAATCGGCCAAGCTCGTCAGCATGGAGGACCGCCTCAAGTCGCGGGTGGTTGGGCAGGACGATGCCCTGATCCTGGTATCGAACGCAGTGCGGCGCGCACGCTCCGGACTCTCCGACCCGAACCGTCCCATCGGTTCCTTCATCTTCCTGGGCCCGACGGGCGTGGGCAAGACAGAGACCGCCCGCGCCCTGGCCGAGTTCCTGTTCGACGACGACCAGGCTATCGTGCGTATCGACATGAGCGAATACCAGGAGAAGCACACGGTGGCGCGGCTCATCGGCGCGCCTCCCGGCTACGTAGGCTACGAGGAGGGGGGGCAGCTCACCGAGGCGGTGCGGCGGCGTCCTTACAGCATCGTTCTCTTCGACGAGATCGAAAAGGCCCATCCCGAGGTGTTCAATGTCCTGCTCCAGGTGCTTGACGACGGCCGGTTGACGGACGGGCAGGGGCGCACCGTGGATTTCCGCAACACGGTCATCATCATGACCAGCAACCTGGGTTCCCAGTGGATCCAGCAGTACGGGGCCACCGATTACGCCCGCATGCGGAGCATGGTGATGGAGACGTTGAAGGAGAGCTTCAAGCCGGAGTTTCTGAACCGTGTGGACGAGATCGTCATCTATCATGCCCTGCCGCTGGATCAGATCAAGAGGATTGTCGGAATCCAGGTCAAGGCATTGCAGGCGCGGCTGGCGGAACGGCGCATCACGCTGGAGATCACGGACAAGGCCCGCGAGTTCATCGCCCAGGAAGGGTACGATCCTGCCTACGGCGCCCGACCCCTCAAGCGGACCCTGCAGCGCAGGGTTCAGGACCCGCTGGCCCTCATGCTCCTGGAAGGGAAATTCATCGAGGGGGACACGGTTCTCGTGGATATCTCAATAACCGGGGAGGGTCTGGTAATCAGGAAGAAGTAGGTTTGGGGGGTATCTGCTGTGCGACAAAAAGGCCGCCCACGTCCGGAAGGGGGACGTTGGCGGCCTTTTTTTACTTGGCTGCCTTTTTGGCAACGATCTTCTTTTTGATGCCGTCATACTGCGCGGCGGTGATGATGTTTTTCTGTTTCAGTTCGTTCTTGCGGGTGTAGAGACGGCCGGCGATGATTTTTTTCACATCGTCGTCGCTGAGGCCGGGAAGGGATTTCAGTTGTTCGGCCGTTGCGGTGTTGATGTCCATCAAATCCTCCGTGGATGAGGATTTTTTGGACTTCTGCTTCTTCGTAGTTGTTTTTGCCGGTTGCGCGGTTGCCGTGCCCGTGTCCGACGCCGCGAACGAGACCGCTACCGCGGCCAGTAGTGCCACCGTTACCAGAAAAAGGTGAAATGCTCCTCGCTTCATGTTGACCTCCTTGGAATTTTTTATAAATAAATAATAATAAACAAATATTATGTCAATATATTTCTTGTTGATTTTGCCACTGTTCCGTTCTGTGGTAGTCTTTTTCGTGAAATGAACTCCCGTTCTATTTCCAGTTCAAGGAGAATCCCATGGGGAATGATATCGCAATA
Organism: uncultured Geobacter sp.; assembly: GCA_937886325.1. GTDB lineage: Bacteria > Desulfobacterota > Desulfuromonadia > Geobacterales > Geobacteraceae > RPRC01. The sequence continues at coordinate 5,716 of CALABV010000096.1, read as the reverse complement.
GGCGTCAGCTCCTGCCTTCTCGGCGAAAAGGTCCGCTACGACGGAGGTCATAAGCATGACCGCTACATCACCGACACCCTGGGGCGGTTTTTCCGGTTCGTGCCGGTCTGCCCCGAGGTCGGGTGTGGGCTATCCATACCCCGCGAGGCCATGCGCCTGGAAGGTGACCCGTCGGCGCCGCGCCTGGTGACGAACAGGACCGGCATCGACCTTACGGAGCGGATGCTCGACTTCTGCCGGAAAAAGGTCGTCGAACTGGAGCGGGAGGATCTGTGCGGGTTCATCTTCAAAAAGGACTCGCCCAGCTCAGGTCTTTTCCGGGTCAAGGTCTATGGCGGCGGGGCGCCGGCCAGGAACGGTCGGGGACTCTTCGCCGATGCGCTGGTGAAGCATTTTCCCCTGCTGCCGGTGGAGGAAGAGGGGCGGCTTTATGACATGAACCTCAGGGAGAACTTCATCGAACGGGTTTTCGCCTTTCGAAGCTGGAAGGATTTCCTTCTCGGGCCGTGCGGCATGGGTGACCTGGTCGCCTATCACACCGGCCGAAAATTGCAGATAATGGCCCATTCTCCGGAGATTTACCGCGAGATGGGGAAATTGGTGGCCGAGGGAAAAAGGCTGAGCCGGGTTCAGCTCCTGGAAAGTTACCGGGAGCTTCTGATGCGGGCTCTTTCCCTGCATGCCACGGTGAAGAAGAACACCAACGTGCTCTCCCACATCATGGGCTACTTCAAGAAATACCTGACACCCGGAGAAAAAGAGGAATTGCTGGAGATTATCCGTCAGTACCATGAACAACTCATTCCCCTCATTGTGCCCGTCACACTCCTGAAGCATTATGTGAACAAATATGATCAGGGCTACCTGAAATCTCAGTCCTACCTCAATCCCCATCCCATGGAGCTCATGCTGAGAAATCACGTCTGACGCAAGAACTCTTTTTGAACTGAACGATATCTTGGTCCATTTTCCTCCTGCGCCTTTTTTCACAAGAAGGAATTGCTGCATCCCTTCCAATCCCGCTCCACTAAAGCCTTCAGCTGTCCGAAGCATCCTTCACGGTAAACTTCTTTACAGGTTTTCCTGATAGCCAAAATCACAACGCATTGTTTGTAACGTGCTTAATTTGTTGACAAACAGCATGCTGTCGCTGATTGGCACAAAAGATGCCTTACAAATCATGAAAACAGGCATCGTTAGCCTCCATGTGATTGGGGCGGTCTTTCCGCCCTGCTTTTTTAGTATGCGTATCACAGTAATGAAACTTTTTCATGCTTAATATAATTAGTGAGACATATGCTGATATTAGTTTACAGGCGACTTGCTTAGCTTGTAAGACATCAATTACATAAATAAAAGACTGGAATGACAATAAACATTCTTAAAATGAAATATTTAAGTACAAAAATTATTGAGTCATACCTTTGATTCAAATGTAACGCAACACCAATCTATTGTAAGGGGGTACTACATGTCAGAGGTACTGCAGGAGATTGATCAGATGGTACTTCGCGCACAGAAGGCTCTTGAGGTAATGAAGACCTTCTCTCAGGAACAGGTGGATAAGATAACGGAGGCAATGTGCAACGCAGGCTCAGCCGCCGGAGTGAACCTGGCTGAATTGGCTGTTGAAGAAACCGGGATTGGCAAGGTGGAAGACAAGGCCATGAAAAACTACGTCGCGACCCAGGTCGTCTATGACCAGATGAAGGATGAAAAATCGGTCGGCATCATAGGGGAGGCGAACGGTGTCATTCATATCGCAGAGCCGTTCGGCGTGGTTGCCGCCGTTACTCCGACCACCAACCCGACTTCGACCACCTTGTGCAACGCCATGATCAGCCTGAAGGGCCGCAATGTCATAATCTTCGCTTTTCATCCGCGCGCCCAGCAGTGTTGTGTCGCATCCGCGCAGATTCTGCTTGACGCCGCCGTTGCCGCCGGAGCTCCGGAAGACTGTATCCAATGGGTCAGGAAACCCTCCGTTGAGGCCACCAACATGCTTATGAAACACCCCGGCGTAGCCATGGTCATCGCCACGGGCGGCGGCGCCATGGTCAAGGCAGCCTACAGCTCCGGCCACCCTGCGCTTGGCGTCGGTCCCGGCAATGTCCCGGTGTACATCGAAAAGACCGCCGACCTCAGCATGGCCGTAAACAACATACTTGCCTCCAAGACCTTCGACTACGGCACCCTGTGCCTCACCGAACAGACGGTTATCTTCGATAACGAGGATACGGCGAAGAAAGTGCTGCAGCTGTTCAAAGAACGGGGAGTTCACCACTGCAATGAGGCAGAGAAAAGCAAACTGGAAGCCGTCATGTTCGACAAGGAAAAAGGAGTGCCATCCGCTGCCATTGTAGGTCAATCCCCGCAGAAACTCGCACAGCTGGCCGGCTTTTCCGTTTCTGACGAGATCAAGCTTCTTCTGGTTCCGATCAAGGCCATTGGCCCGGAAGACTGGATGAGCCACGAGAAGCTTTCCCCGGTTCTCTCCTGGTACACGGCCGACAATAAAGATATGGCTATCCAGGCGGCGGTCGACCTGCTGGAATTCGGCGGGGCGGGACATACGGCTGTCGCGTTCTCCGGAAACGAGGAAATCCTCGTAGAGTATGCGCTTAAAGTCCCCGCGGGCAGGGTCATATGGAACCAGCCCGCATTGCACGGCGTTTGCGGCATCACGAGCGGATTGACGGCATCACTGACCCTTGGTTGCGGCGCCAGGGGGGGCAACATAACCACTGACAACGTTACCTACAAGAACCTGCTGAATATCAAGAGAGTTGCCAGAAGGACCAAGGAAGACGCCTAACGATGGTATCTGAAGCACGACAGTGCAGGGACCGGAAAAGAGAGAAAACATGACACCTTATCAAATGTATCAGAAAAAACTGGTAACAGCGGAAGAAGCGGTACGGGCGGTAAAGTCGGGCGACTGGGTGGACTATGGAATCTGTGTCGGCCATCCTGTCGCAACCGATACGGCCCTTGCGGCGCGCGCCGGGGAGCTGAGCGATGTCAAGGTGCGGGGAGCTATAGCGATGTGGATGCCAGAGATCTGCTCCGTTGAAGACCCGGGAAAAATCTTTACCTGGAACTCATGGCATTGTACGGCCATCGACAGGAAAATAGTCGATTCCGGTTTCGGCTATTACGGACCTTTGCGCTATTCGGAGCTCCCCAAGATGTATCGCGAGGATATTGAAAGAGTCGATGTAGCCATGTTTCAGGTGGCGCCCATGGATGAGCATGGCTTCTTCAATTTCGGGCCCCAGGCATCCCATCTGATGGCCGTCTGTGAGCGGGCCAAGGTAGTCGTCGTGGAAGTGAATGAGAACATGCCCCGCTGCCTGGGCGGTTTCGAGGAGGCCATTCATATTTCAAAGGTGGACTACGTCGTGGAAGGAAGCAACCCGCCCTTGGCGGAACTCAAGCCGACCGTTCTCACTGACGTGGATCACAGGGTGGCTGAACTCATCGTGCAGGAAATCCCGAATGGGGCGTGCCTTCAGCTGGGCATAGGGGGGATGCCGAATGCCGTAGGTATGTTGATAGCCGAATCAGACCTGAAGGACCTTGGCGTCCACACGGAGATGTACGTTGACGCCTTCGTCGATCTTTCCGAGAAGGGCAAAATCACCGGATGCCGCAAGAACATAGACCGCTTCCGGCAGGTCTTCGCCTTCGGAGCGGGAACCCGGAAACTCTACGATTTCATCCACGATAATCCGGAGATCATGAGCTGTCCGTCCGATTATGTAAACGATGTCAACAGGATCGCACAGATCGACAACTTCATGTCCATCAATAACGCAATGGAAGTTGACCTTTTCGGCCAGATTTCGTCCGAGTCGTCAGGAACCAAGCAGATAAGCGGCACCGGCGGTCAGCTCGACTTTGTCATGGGCGCCTATCTGTCCAAAGGGGGAAAAAGCTTCATCTGCCTCTCTTCCACCTATGGCAAGCCGGGGGACGTCAAATCCCGGATTGTGCCCACTCTCAAGCAGGGGAGCATCGTCACCGCCAGCCGAACCTGTGCGCAGTGGGTCGTGACGGAACACGGCAAGGTCAACCTGAAAGGCAAGAACACCTGGGAACGTGCTGAAGCCCTCATTTCCATCGCCCATCCTGATTTCCGCGACGAACTGATCAAGGCCGCGCACGACATGAAGATCTGGAGAAAGAGCAACAGAGTCTGAGCAAGGAAGCACATCACATGCGTACCACTACCTGACACGGGAAAGGAGAACACATGAAAACAGTTATATGCATTCTGCTTTTTGCGGTTCTTTGCCTGAGGGCCGATATGTCGATGGCGATTGATGGGAATGCCAGAGACTATATCCCCCTTCCACCGGGAACAAATCTCGGCATTCTTTACTTCCAGCATCTGGATGCGCACAGGTTTTATTCCGACGGAAATGAAGTGCCGGGAGATAATAAGCTTGAAGTAAACGCGCCGTTAGTCCGTATGGTCCATTATACGACGCTGTGGGGCATGACCATCGACCCTCAATTCGTCATTCCCGTCTACGGCACCGCGCATACAAAGATAGGCGCGCTCGGACTGGATCAGTCAACCACATCCATGGGAGACCTGACAATCGGCTGTACCTTCTGGTTTGTCAATAAGCCGGAGAAAACCTTCTGGGTCGGGTTTACTCCGTGGGTCACTTTTCCTACCGGCAACTTCAATCATGACAAATTTGTCTCAAGCAGCGCGCTTGCTTCGAACCGTTATACTTTTACTTCGCAATTCGGTTTGGAAAAGGGGCTTGGTTACGGCTTCCATTTAAGTGCGATCGTAGAAGGGGCCTTTTATACGGACAACGATGACTGGATGTCTGCTACAGGCGGGAAAGCCACTCAAAGCAAGGACCCGACTTTTCTGTCTCAGATCAGCCTGTCCTATGACATAACAAAGACTACCTTTGCCTCTGTAAAGTGGCGTTATCTGGCGTGTGGAGAGACCGAAGTGGCCGGTGTGAAGCAGAAAGACGGAGCTGATGATCATCGCGTCGATCTGGCTCTCTTTCATATGCTCACTAAAACAGACCAGCTGATGTTCGAGTATCAGAAAACGGTGCAGGTAAAAAATGGATATGACACCGATGGGTTCCTTGTACGATGGGTGCATATATTCTGAGGGCTGTAAATGGTTAATGTGAGATGTCAGGAGTAATTCTAATTTGCATTCAAGATGTCACGATTCTTTGTAGGGGCGGCCCCATGTGGCCGCCCAAAAGCGGGCAACCACATGGGGTTGCCCCTACATATCGATGCCGTATTGATTGAAAAATAGAATAAGACAACAGAAGCAGACGATAAAAACAATCAAAAAATAATGGAGGAATTCATGATTCTTTTCAACCCCAAAAAGCATGCACGGAAATACGCGGACGAGAAATCACGCCAGATTATGCTGAAGACAATCGAATTTTTCGAGCAGAAGGGGCTCAAGAAGCTGAGGGCGGATTGGCGCAGGAGAGTGTGGAACTACGATTTCGTGGACTTCATGCGGGATAATCAGGTGTTCGCGACCCTCATGACTCCGTCAGGCTATGGCGCGCCGGATTCACGCTGGGATACGTACCGCAATTGCGAGTTCTCTGAAATCACGGCGTTCTACGGTCTGACATACTGGTACACCTGGCAGGTATCCATGCTGGGATTGGGGCCCGTGTGGATGGGTTACAACGAGGAACTGAAGCAT
>CALABV010000095.1 GCA_937886325.1 uncultured Geobacter sp. | reverse complement strand
CATGGTTGAAGTTGTAGCCCAGCTTCAGCACCAGGTCTTGCATCGGGTAGAATTCCGTTGCCACTTCGATGCCGTATACCTCGACACTCCCGAGATTCTCGTATGGCTGGTACGGACCCGATACGGCCTGGACTATCATGTCGGAGATGTCGTGGTAGAAAAAAGCCAGTTGACCCCACATGATATCGCCAAAGGAGCGGGACACGCCGATGGTGGAGTTGATGGCGCTTTCCGGCTGCAGCTCATAACTGCCGGTACTGATGTCGGAGTAAAGCTGGCGCAGTGTAGGCATGCGGGTCTTGCGGGCAACGGAGGCGAACAGCTTGGTGGTGTCCGGGAAGAGATAGGTGGCGCCGATCATGGGGTTGAAACTGTCCGTGGTCGGTCCCGTGGGCAGGGAGGTCGTATCGACGTAATCCCCGGTTTTCTTGTCGGTGATGACCTTGTTGGCGTCGGTGACCTTGAACCAGTCGAAGCTCCCTCCGATGACGATGGAGAAGTTCTTCGAAATGGTCACTTCGTCCTCGATCCCCACCGACCCGGTCCAGGCGAAATAATCGGCATAGGGGAGGTAGTCGTCGGTCCGTTCCTTGTGGGAGTCGCCCCGATAATTCAGGGAGAGGCTTACCTTGTTCCAGGAAACCGGCCGCCACTCGGTGATGAGCGAACCGCCTACCATGTAATCGAAATACGAGCTCCTGGCGATGATGTTGTTGTAGTTCCAGTCGGAATAGGAGTCCATGGCGTCGGCGTGATTGTGGTAGAAGATCTTTCCCTTCATGGTGACCTTGTCGCCCAGTTTCTGCTGTCCGCTCAGGTCAAGTCCCCAGTCGTCATAGCGGTTGAAGCTGAAGAAGTTCGTGAAAGCCGGTCGCTTCGTCATGCGCATTACATTCAGTATGTTGCTCGGGATCGGCTTGTCCCTCGTAATGTAGTGGAAGTTGAGAGAATACTCCGAACCGGCGCTCGGTTCGATTCCGAACTTGGCCCACACACTGTCCTTGGAGTAGCTGGACTGGTTGCGGGTGCCGCCGTCTTCGAAAATCCCGGTCAGGGTAGCAGTACCTCCATTTCTGTCTACACTTGTCCCGACAACCGGCCTGAAGTCGTCGGACATCCGCCATCCGTGGGCCTGGCTGTGCTCATAATTCAGCCAGTAGTTGAAGATGCCCTTTTTCATGCCGTGGGAAGCGGAGGCCTTGTAATAATCCACGTCCCCTCCCTCGGCATTTACGGAAAAGAACGGTTTGTCGATCCCCTTCTTGGTAATGATGTTGATGACGCCGCCTTCCGCGTTCGCCCCGTAGAGGACGGAAGCGGCCCCCTTGGTGACCTCTATCTTGGCCACGTTGTCCGTGGAAAACTGGTTCAGGTCAAGGTAGCCGCGATTGGTCTCATAGTACGGGACACCGTCGATAAGTATCAGTATCCTTTGTTGATCGAAAAAACCGTGGATCGAGACTATCGGCTCGTTCCTGCCGTTCGTGATCACGGTCATGCCCGGGGTGTTCGCCAGCGCCTCGGCAACGGTGCGGCTGTTCGTGGCTTTCATATCCTCGGCGGTAATCTCGTTGGTGATGGACGCCTCCTTGTAGACGGGAGGCTTTTCATCGGAGATATAGACCTCCCCCAATGAATAGCTTTCATACCCCTCTTGCGCCTTCGTCTCTTCCGCCCACGCGACCGAGGTCGTCATAAGGGCGAAAAAGGACAGCAGTGCTGCAACCCGATACGTTGTCATACCAAGTACTCCTCCTCTTGATTGAATATCACTTTCCCCAAAGGAAAGATGTGGCTTAACCACCTCAGCAAACCCGATCCAAGCCCAACCGCCGTAACCTCTCCATGTTGAGCAGGTTTATCTTGCGCATGCACGTCCCGAACAGCCGGTATCCTCCGCCACCCTCGCTGAGCACCTCCAGGGCCTGGTCTACATCCGTCACCACCACCGTTCCGACCATGGCGGCGTTGCGCCGGAAGAGCGGATCCGGCACGAATCCGGCGGTTGGGCCGACAACGGCCATGGCCGCATCCGGGGGAACATAGCCGATGAGCTGGTCGATGCTGCCGTTGGCGATTGCGGCGCCGGTGAATACGGCGGTCTCGCAACGGGCGAGTGTTTCAGCGGTACGTTCCGTAGGCACGAAGGTTCCATACCCGGCTTCGGCCTCTTCCCGTGTTTCCTTCTTGCGGTCGATGATTGACACCTCGGCCGGACCCAGATCCTTCAATTTTTTCAGGAGCGGGATGATAGCGCCCACCATGCATATCCGGCGGTTGCGAAAGAGCGACGGAATCCCGGACAGGTCACCGCTTGTATCCACGCAGTAGCGCCCTCCTTCAATAAGGGGTACCGACAGGGCATTCAGCGTGGCCAGCCTGATGACGCAGGCAAAGGGGACGGACAAGTCTCCGCCCATGACCGTAGAAGCCGGCATGCCGCGGATTGTGGGCGTGCCCCCCTTCAGGATGCGATTGCCCGCGCTTCTGACGACTTCGGGCGGGGTGTAGGCGATCCCGCCGCAGCCGTTGGAAAGTTTCACCCCGACAAAGAAGACTCCCACCACGACCCGTTCGATAAACAGGGTGTCGAGTCCGCTGCCGTACAGTCCCCACAGGGTTTCCGCCGCTTCGTCCAGGATGACCCGGGAATTCCCGCCGTTTTCTTCGTTTACGCACATGTTTCCAACCCTTCACTTTTCACTTTTTCTGTTACCCTCCCCTATTTCCCACATGCCCTCAGCTTTCCCATTCACCTGCCGATGATCTTTCTCATGTCGCGATCCGAAACCTCGACACCGAGGAACAGGCGATAGAAATTTCGCGCCTCTCTGACCATGTCAAGCGGGTATTCCTTGGGATAGAGCCGGTTCATGAGCCATTGCAGGCCGAGTATCCTCATGAATGAGGGAGGACGATCGAACCAGTTGAAGGGTGTCCTCGGTATCAGGCAGACCCGGCCCTGACGAACGGCCCTGACCCGCTGCCATGCGGGATCCTTGAAAACCTTGTCGTAAAAAAGCTTTTCCTGGACAAGGATCACATCCGGGTCGTAAATCATCACCTGCTCCAGGGAAATATGTTCCATCCCCATATGACTGGACGTATGACAGCGATGGACGTCCGTGTCACCCGCGCGTTTCAGCAGTTCCACGTGGATCGAGTCGTCGCACTCCGTCTTCAGTCCGTCCGGACCCTCCGCATAGAAGACCTTGGGCCGTTTCCCCCCGGGAATACGCTTCACCGTCGCATCCACTCGCGCCAAAACACGTCGGCTGTAATCGCTCAATTTTTTCGCCCGCTCCTCCCTGTTGAGGAGCCTGCCCAGGAACAGGAATACATCGGGATAATCGGAGAGGCTTCCAGCTGTCGCGTAGACATGGGGAATGCCGATCTTCTTCAGGGTTTCCTCCGTTTTTTGATTGCCGGGCGATTTCCTGTCGCTCCACATGAGGAGGAGATCCGGTTTCGCCTTCAGCAGCACCTCGATGTTGGCAGTCTGGCCCTGCCCGAAGAGGCTGCCGATAACGGGAAGCCCATGGACGCCCTTGTGGAGATATTTCCTGTCCTCTTCCTTCAGCGGGAAGATGAGACCCGCCATCAGGCCGGGATCAACGGCATACATGATGTAGGTTGCGTACGGCGACGGCGCGTAGACCTTTGTAATGGTATCCGGCACGCGAACGGTGCGGCCCGCCATATCCGCAATCTCGCGGGCGCCTGCGACACCGGGACAGACAATGGTCACTGTCAGATAAAGAAAGAGTGCCGCGATAATGCTGATACTGCTCTTCGTTGACATAAGTTTTCTCCCCGCATTTCTTAGGTTCGACAGCGACTTGGCATTAGAACGGCAAGGTCTGCTCCAGGCGCAACCCGCAGGTAAATCCCACATCCTCGAACGTCAGAATGGTCTGGTAGTGGTCGTTGAGCAGGTTGCGAGCATATGCCGTCACCCGCCCTTCGAGCTTTTTGATGTGGTAGGTGTAGCTGACATTGGCATCCAGCCGGGTGAAGTCGCCTATCTCGTGGGCTTTGCCGTCCGCCGCGAACCTGGTGTCGCTCATGTACGGGGCAAGATACCTGAGTGACAGATTTGTCTGGATCGGCCCGTAGGTGTGACCGATCAGGAATGACAGGGTGTCGCTGGGGTTGGCTCTGTCAACGGCGGGATTGGTATATTCAATGTGCGAATAGTTGAGGTTGTAGTCGAAGCCGTAGGGAAGAGCGCCGGCAGTGGAGAATTCGAATCCTCTGCGATCCACGTTGACCGCGTCGTAGATATTCACCACATTGTTGCCCGTTCCCGATGAGCCGACGGCGGTCTTGTAGTTCTTGATGGTGTAGTAGAAAAGGGTCAGCTTGGGATTGAAGGCGGGATGGTATCTCCCTTCCAGATTGAGCTCGAATTTGTAGCGTTCCTCCGCATCCAGATCCTTGTTGTCCACCGTTGCCAGGAAGGAGTCCGTATCCGCGTGCGAGTAGCCGAACCGCGCCGCCACCGTATGCATGTTCCCCACCTTGTACGCCGCGCCGGCGCTGGCCCCGATCACCGGCTCTGTCCATTTGTTGTGGATCAGCGCGGTCGTGGTCTGGGTGGGCGAATATTTGTCGACCCCGGTGCGGATGTACTTTTCATCGACCCGTATCCCGGCGTCCACCGTCATCCTGTCCCCGAGGAAACGATGTTCATCCTGGATGTATCCTCCCACCAGGGTCTCTTCCCGCTCCTTGCCGTCATACGAGGCATAGCCGGTCGGCTCATGCCACCAGGTGGCCTGCACGCCGGTTTTTAATGTGTTGCCGCCGAAGGTTGCCAGGTGCCAGAGATGGTAGTCGTCCGCGTAATCTCCCTGGTTGTTGTACGTGACGGCCGGTTTGCTGTAGCTGGCCATGACCTCGCGGTCCGTGACGGCGCCGTGGGAGAAGGAGAAGGAAGTAACCTGTCCCGCGCTCCACAGCTTGTTGATGTTGACGGCCATCCACAGCGACTTGAGGGGGTCGTAGCTCCATTTCTGGTCCCTCGACTGGGTGGAGGCAAGGGAGTTGAAGCGCTGCATTTCCCTCATGCCGTCCGCATAGTAGAGGAAGGTATTGACCTTGAGAGACGGTCCGTCATACCCGCCGTTGAAGAGAACCGACATCACCCGGTTGGCGTTGTACCATCCTTCACGGCCGCTCGTTCCGGCGGCTGTACCGGCCAGCCGGTAATTGAACAGGCCGAGTCTGTTGCCGTGGGAAAGCTGCCCCTCGTAGGTATCAAGGGTCCCGTATTCCGCTGCCATGCCAACTTCCGGCCTGGTTCCCCTGCGTGTCTTGATGATCACGAACCCCTGGTTCGGCGCGCTCAGGTAGGTGCCCAGCCCCATGATGGGTCCAAGGGTGAGGCTGGTGGAATCCTTGACGATCCTCACCGATTCGATGGTGTCCATGGGAAACTGCGCGAGAATGCGCGACGCCTGAGAGCTGGGAATATAAAACCCGTCGAGGATGATGCCCAGTGAATCACCGCCGCGAACGGACGCGAAGTTCATGATCTTGCGTCCCTGGAAGGTCGACGCGACACCGGCGGCGCGGGAAATGAGGTCGTAGATATCCTTCGGCTTGATGGCCTCAATCTCCTCCCTGTCAATCACCTCGGTGGAGATGACGGCGCTCTCCGGCACGGAATACCGGCTGTAGGCCGGCTCGGATTCTTCCCCGCTGAATCTGCCTGCCTGCTTCCTGGCGGATACGGTTACCGGTTCCAAACTGTGCTTTTTAACATCAGCCTCACCCGTATCGGCATGGACCGGCGAAATGTGGCCGAACAGCAACAACAAACACAGCATTGCCACCATACTTTTCATTACACTCTCTCCTTTGTTCATAACAGTTCGCAGAGACAAACGCCCCGCATCAATAAAAAAGGCCGGCGAGATACAACACGCCGGCCTTCACAGCCAGTGAATCGTCTCCTTTCCAAAAGGGAGGCGACGCCGTTTCCGGCGGCGCCCATCGCCCGGCGTCCATGGCATTGATGCTGTAGGGCGGTCGGGTCGGAGAGTAATTCTTATTTGAGGTACGCAACTTCACTTCATGGCGTAGTGTCCCATTCATTGTCGGAGGCAGTATCAGAAGCCGCCTGTCCCAGGCCGTTAATCCAGCCGATAGATTATCGGCATGCTCAGCTCAACCCATTCCGGCGGGCGGGGAAACGGCTCCACGTCGTGAATGGTGTCGACCACATTGCTGTCCAGGATTTCGTATCCGGAGCTGTTCTTGATCCGCACCTTGTCCACCCTGCCGTTTTTCAATACCTGGAAGCAGACCACGACACGCCCCGTCCATCCCATTTTCCTTGCCCGCGGCGGATAGGAGAGGTTCTTTTCTATCAGCTCCCTGATATAGGCGTAATGCTCCCGGGTATACCTGGTGCGCGCCTGTTCTCCCGAGTTGCTCCCGCCTCCTCCTGAAGGAGCGAGGGAAGCGGTCCTGACCGGTGCGACCGGTCCCTTGGAGCCGCTGTCGCTCGACGGCGTCGCTGGAACCTTTTCCAGCCGGGCTTCAGGGGCTTTCGACGATACGGGAACCGGTCCCGCCGCCTCCAGCGCAGGTCGCGGGATGTCGACAGACGCGTTCCGCGGCGTCTCCACCTTCTTCACGGCCGTCTTCTCGCGGACCTCGGCAGGCCGTTTCGGCGCCGTCGCCGCCGGCTGTTTCACCGCCGCTTCCTTCTGAGCCGGGGCCGGCCCTCCGGAATCCATGAGGGTGAAGTCGATGACGACCGGCCTGCCCACCGTATGGGCGAACGTGCTTCCAACGGTATACATTCCGCAGAGAAACAATACGTGCAGCATCATGGACAACATGATCGCTTTTCTGCCGCTGCTCATCACTTGTTCTCCGTCTGGAGGCTGACCTTCTGAAATCCGGAATTCTTCACCGTATCCAGCACGTCCACGAAGGCCTGGAGCTGCACGTCCCGGTCGGCCCTGATGAGGAACGGGCTGTTCCTGTCCAGGGGCTTCAGCGCCTCCCTGAGCCCCGTGACGGTGATGGGGTTGCCTGTGAAGTATATTGTTCCCTTTCCGTCGATCTCGATGGTCCTCACCTTCAATGTTTCCAGGCTGTTCCGCGAAGCCTTTGGAAGCTGGACCGCTATCCCGCCGGTGGCGATGAACGTTGATGTCGTCAGAACGATGGTCAGAAGCACCAGCATGATATCCACGAACGGGATGACGTTGATGTAATCAAACCCCTTCTCTTCCATGCAGAATCTCCCATCGCAGAATGAGTACCTTCGCCCTTCTCAGGAGCAGGTTGTAGAGAACAACGGACGGTATCGCCACCAGCAGCCCGACGGCCGTGGCCTTCAGCGCCAGGGCGAGGCCGACCATAATCTTGCCCGTGTCCATGAACCCCTCGTTTCCCATGGTGTAGAAGGTGAGCATGATACCGAGCACGGTGCCGAGAAGGCCCAGGTACGGCGCATTGCTGCCGATGGTGGCGATGACGTGCAGCTTACGGGTCAGCTCCAGTTCCAGCTCCTTTTTTTCCGAAAAATCACCCGGACGTATCCGCCGGTAGACAAGCAGCCGCTCGATGGCGCATGCGACCGCGACCACGCTCAGCAGGGCGAGCAGCCAGATAATCCCGTAATCGACAACCATTTTCAGAGATTCCATCGGATGTATCACTCCTTTTCGCTATATCCCGGCTGCCTCGGACTTTGTGCGTTCCTCAGGCAAAGTCCCGTCAGACGACCCAAGGCATCGGTTCCCTTCACGTCAACCACCTCCGCATCTTCAAGTCCCCACATGCGTTTCACCTCGTCGAGACATGAATCCCGTACCACCCAGAGATGAACCGGGCCTCGCACAGCCAGCAGAGGAGAAAGCGATGGCGCCCACCCCCCTCCACGAAGCTCCAGCGGCCCGACTTCATCAACAAAAATCACGTCGGCCGCGGCACAGCGTTCGACGGAGAGCGCCCTTCTTCCGGCGGCCATGCCTTCCCGGCTGAAGACATAGGGGGTCGCGCCGCGCGGCCCGTTTTCGCCCGCGCGGCGACAGAGCGGTGTAATCACATTTTCGGCGACATCAAGAAGGTTGAAGCCGCTCCGAACACCTTTTTCCCACAGCCCCTCGGCGATGATGCCGGCAACCGTAAGCCGCTCCCTTCGCAGATAGTAGAGAAGGGCAAGCAGAAGGGTCGTTTTTCCGCTCCGTAATGGCCCGGTCAGAATGATTACTGAAGGTTGCTGAGTGTGCACTACGCTATGCCTCCTCGTAGTAGGAGCCATGCATGCACGCCCTGCACAGAGGCCCCTCGCCGGTTGCGGGGTCAACGGCGTCCTTGCCGTCAAAGACCTTTTCCCCGCATCTGGCGCACAGGACGGTCCTCAGGGGCTTCCCCGGCAGGTCCTCCTTTTTCAGCGCGACCTTCACCTTCTTCCATACAAGAAGCTCTTCATCCGGCAGGGTCAGGACATGCTCTTTTGCATCCGGATCCGCATTCTTTTCCTTTTCGTTCGGCCTCAGGCTCACCCGCCAGGCGGTATCGTTCTTCAGGTTGACGAATGTCGCCGCCATCCTTCCGTAGTCCACGTACTTCAGGTTTCTCCGTCCCAGACGGGTGCCGGTTGCCATGAGGACCGCATCGGCAATGCAGCGGTCGTTTTCGATGAAAACGATCAAATCATGCGGCTCTTCCGGCAAAGCCAGTTCAAGCCCCTTCTTGGCGATACGGACCCCGAGCGACTGCCCGGCGCAAAAATGGCCGTGGTAATCGATGCAGCGTTGCAGTGTCTCTCGAACATTGGTAATACGCATGTAACAAAACCTCCTTAGTATTGTTTCGGTATTCTATCAGGCATGCAAAACATAACACCACCCCCCCTCAATCCCCCCTTCTCAGGGGGGGAAGCCTTTAAGCCTCCCCTGAGAAGGGGAGGTTTGGAGGGGTTAGACTCGAAAGAATTTGAACGTTACAGAGTACTAGTGGGTATGCAGACATCTGCATTTTCCTATCTTCCTCGGAATGCAGACCCTGAAACTCTCCCGCAGCGAATGGATATCCACCTCCCTGCCGTACAACTCGAACAGGTTTTCGCTGGTAATGACGTCGTCCGGCAGCCCGTCCGCGATAATCCTCCCTTCCTTGAGCATCACCACCCGGTCCGCCACCCACAGGGCATGGTCCGGGAAATGGGTAGATTTGATGAAGGTGTACCCTTCGTCGCACAGGTCGATGAGCCCTTCCAGGAGTTTGATCTGGTTGCCGTAATCCAGGCCGTTTGCCGGTTCGTCCATGATGAAGGTATGCGCGCCCTGGGTCATGGCCCGGGCGATGAGGGTGAGTTGGCGTTCGCCGCCGCTGATGCGGGTATAGGGCCTGTCCCGCAGATGCAGGATGGAGAGCTTGTCGAGAGCGGCCTCGGCTATCTCCATATCCCGCGGGGAAAAGCGGGAGAAGAAGGTTTTGTGCGGGATCCTCCCCATGAGCACCACGTCGATTACGCTATAGGCAAAAGATGCCCGGTGTATCTGGGGCACATAGGCGATGCTCCGCGCCAGGGCCATTCGGTGGAGAGAAGAGATGGCCCGTCCCTCGAACAGCACCTGTCCCTTGTCCAGGCGATAGAGGCCGAGAAGGGTCTTCAGCAGGGTAGTCTTCCCGCTCCCGTTCGGTCCCAGAAGCGAGATGATTTCGCCCCTGCGCACCGACAGTGAGATGTCCCGCAGGACCGGCTTTTCGGGGAACCCGAAGGAGATGTTTTCCGCAACCAGCAGCATGATTACGCCCATCCTTTCCGTGCGTTCTTCAGCACCAGTATGAAAAAGGGTATTCCCATGAGTGAGGTGACGATCCCGAGGGGGATCTCAACGGTAAAGAGGAGCCGCGCTATATCGTCCACCGCGACCAGGTAGATGGCGCCGATGAGAGCGGCGACCGGCATCAGGATCCTGTTGTCCGGCCCAACCAGCATCCGCGCCACGTGCGGGATGATCAGGCCGACCCAGCCGATGAGCCCTCCGATGACCACGGTCAGGGCGCTGATAAGGGTGGCGAAGAAGATGAGAATCATACGGATACGGGTAACATTGATGCCCAGGGATTTCGCCTCGTCGTCGCCCATGCTCAGGATATTCAGGAATCGTGAAAAGAGGAGCAGGCAGAGGATTCCCGCGCAGATGGGAAAGGAAACATAGAGTACGGTCTTGCCGTCCGCCAGGGAGAGGCCGCCCATGAGCCAGTAGACAATGGCGGGCAACTGGTTGTAGGGGTCGGCGACGTATTTGACGATGGAGAGGAGGGAGGTGAACAGGGCGCCGCTGATAATCCCGCCGAGGATGAGCATCAGCAGCCGGTCTCCATGGTAGATCCGGGCGATGCCGACGGCAATGAGAACGGCCAGAAACCCGCAGAGAAAGGCGCCCGCTTGAACGGCGAACCAGCTGCTGGAAACGATCATCCCCAAAGCCGCGCCGAAGGATGCGCCCGCCAGCACACCGAGGAGCCCCGGAGATACGAGAGGATTGATGAACATGGCCTGGAAGGCGGCGCCGGAAGCGGAAAGCGCCGAACCGATGAGGGCTGCGGCGATAATTCTCGGCAGCCTGATATCCAGCAGTATATTGGAAAGGAGCGCGTATTTTCCTTCATCCATGGAAGCCGCGCCGGCGGCTGCGGCGAGATACTCGAAGATCTCGCCGAGGGTTATTTCATATTTGCCCAGGGTCAGGGAGAGCAGGATGATGAAGACGAGAAGAAAGACCAGACAGGGTATCCAGATATTCTTTTTCACTAGAGAAGGTTCTCCTTGAAATGGTGACGTTACAGCCTCGAAGCAATAAAAAAGGCCGACGGAGCATGACACTCGCCGGCCTTTTCAAACCGAAGTGTACACTCCTTTCCAAACACGGGAGGCGACGCTGTTTCCGGCGGTGCCCGTAGCCCGATGCCCATAGCGCAAAGCCTTAGGGTCAGCGGGTCGGAGAGACTGATATAGGTAAATTCTTACACGCGGTATTTAAGTATATTGATAGTGCGTTCCTTTCCTCCCGGGGTCCTCATCGGTAGACAGCCTGCATCCTTTTTCATAGACCTGCCAGGTTTCAAAAAACCCGGCAGGTCTGCCTCTATGAATAAATGTCGGCTCCGTCATTCTTCGTCACCCTATTTTAATCAGGCCTTCTCCTTGTCCCACCAGATGACTGCCCACGATATTTTTCTGGGATACGACATCATCCATTTCCCTTCATGGCAGACAAGGTTCTCCTTCAGGTATGAGCGCAGAATTTCCCCTTCCTCCCGGGTCGCTACCTCCAGCTTCGCGCTCAGGTGGGTATACGCATCATCGGGGCTTTCATAGGAATTGCGCTCCTGGTAGCTGATGAAGTTCACGTTGGCGCGGATCCCCATCCGATACAGGAGATTATAAAGATAAATATAGTCGGGCCCCGGATTGAGATTCCTTCCCAGCGCCCGGTAGATACGGCGGTCATGGGGCCCGTCTCCGACGATGGTTGAAACGTAGACCCGCTTCCGCGCGCCCCTGTCCAGTTTCGTAAGGGCACTCTCGAAGTCCTCGGTAATGAGGGAACGCGAAGCCAGGGCCACGTCATGCTCGCCTATCCCCAGTGCGTTCCAGTCATCCTCCCAGGCGCCCTGGACCGTTTGTATGTTGGAGATGCCCGATTTTGCGCAGCGCTCCCTCAGCAGGGCGAGCATGTTTCCCGAGATATCCATGGCGGTGATTCTTTTGACCCGCTCCGCAAGGGGGATAGCAAGCGTACCCGCTGCGCAGCCGACATCAAGGAGCGTCCAGTGGGGTTTGACCTCAAGCAGACGCAGAAACTTTACCGAGTAATCACTCTTTGAGGAATTGCGGGCAAAGGCGGGCGCTCGCTTGTCCCAATAGGCCGTGGCTCCGGTGGGAGAGGATTTCTGCTTTCTCTTTTCCCAGCAGATCCGGTTCCAGTCAATCTCCCGGATATCTGGCGGGACGTAACGCTCCTCACGCGGCACATCGTCTTCAGGATTACGTGTCTCCCTGCTTTCGGGCAGTCCGTGCAGGTAGCTGATGTGTTTCATGGTCCCCTTTCCCTGCCGCTGCTTTCTCTTTCTTGTTTTCGACGAAAAAAACCCGCGGCGATACTTCTCATGAGTATCAATGCGGGTTCCGTTATACCTGCCCTGTCGACAGGGGACGAAGTGAGCGCCTGATGAATTTCGTTTTCTGCTGATGATTCGGTTTTTCGAAGTAAACAAAAAACGGCCGACGGAAACAAACACCCGCCGGCCGATACAAGCCGCTGTGTTTACTCCTTTCCAAACAGGGGAGGCGACGCTGTTTCCGGCGGCGCCCGCTGCCCGGCTCCCGTAGCAAGTGCCGTAGGGAAGACGGGTCGGAGCAAATCGATTCTTATAATTCAAATCTGCTCGTTATATATCAACGTATATCACGAAAAGTCAAGACAAACTTGTCGATAAAATATTTTTATTTTATTAATTAATATTATTTTATATTATCCGTATCAACTTTTTTCAAAATATTTAATAATCACTTTGCGTGTAAAGAGAATTTGAGGTATTATGCCAACCACTAATTAAGTATCGTCCGGCGCCCTCACCTGGCACCGACTTTCGGACGGCTCTTCAACAAAGGTGTTTTTTGCTCTGACAGGATAAAGGAGTTCGGATATGGCAAGCCTCAACAAGGTCATGCTGATAGGAAACCTCGGAAAGGACCCGGAAGTCCGCTATACCACATCGGGTACGGCAGTAGCGAGCTTCTCTCTCGCGACCTCGGAAAAGTTCAAGAACAAGACGGGCGAATGGGAAGAAAGAACGGAATGGCATACCATTACCCTCTGGGGAAGGCTCGCGGAGATTGCGGGCGAATACCTGGCCAAAGGGAAAACGGTCTACATCGAGGGACGTCTCCAGACCAGGAAGTGGCAGGATCGAGACGGACGCGATCGGTATACCACGGAGGTGGTCGCGGACAAGATGCAGATGCTCGGCGGGAGAGGTGAAAGCGGCGGCCGTCAAACCAGTGGAAAAGCAGCGGAAGAATCAACGGGATTCGGGGGCGCATCGGGGCACGAGGAACCCTCCTTCAACCCGGACGATGACATACCGTTCTGAGGAGAGGACTGCGGCTCTCTCGCTATTTCAACCCGGTTTTTCCCGACGTTCTTCACCCTATACATGGCCTCATCGGCAGACCTCACCAAATCATCGGGCGTCTTGCCGTTGTGGGGAAACGATGCTATTCCGATACTGACGGAGACCCTGGAAGAATTCACGGACAAAGCTTCTATCTCGCGGCATATCCTTTCCGCGAATGCAGCGGCGCTTGTCCCGTCCGAAACATCGCGACCGTCGTCGGACGACGTGACGGGAGTTTCCGGCAGAATCACGGCAAACTCATCACCCCCGAAGCGGCAGGGGACGTCGATATCATACGGAGGGTCCGTTTCACTTCGCCGTGAGTTCTTGCGCAGGACGCGAGCCACCTCACGCAACAGGCGATCGCCTTCCAGGTGTCCGAAGGTATCGTTGTATTTTTTCAAATCATCGACATCGAGGAAGACAACCGAGAATTCATGCCCATAGCGGACGGAACGATGAATCTCGCTGTTGAGTTCCCTGAAGAAATAGCTCTTGTTGTACAGGTTCGTCATCTGGTCCTTTATCACCTGATGCTTCATGTTTTCTTCCCAGGCTCGACATGCGGAGACTACGTTGAAGCCGATAAAGATAATAACAACGCCCAGAGCAACGACCCATGACCAGACAAGAACGCAGAAAACCGGCTGCCACTCGACCGATGAAAGCGCGGTCGAAAAGGCGAAATAGGGGGATTCGAAACAGACGAGCGCGCCAAAGACAACGCTCGCCAGAACCCAGAAACCCCAGCAGTCCCTTTTCTTCTCGAGGAGAACAACGGCCTCAAGGGCAAGAAACGGATACAAGGACCAGAGCGGGCTCAAGACACCGCCGCTATAGTGAATTGAGAAGGCCAGCAGGATACAGTCCAGGACAACCTGAAACTGGTTTATACGGAGAAAGTGACTCAACTCGCGATACAGCATGCGATACAGGATATTACACAAAACGGCGACAGAAAGGGTGATCGACAGGGATGTCGGCGAGAAATAATCATTCTCGGGGAATGCTGAATGACGAATCAGAATTCCAGAGTAGAGACCATATGCACACTGGAGCATCACCAGAATCCAGCGGATCCAGACGACAAGTAGCATTCGGCTGCGTATGACCGCCAGCTTTTCCAGCTCTTGACTCGTCGGATCTCCCCGGTAAAATCCGAAGTGGCGAACAAAAGCCCTGAATATCCTGGTCCGCTCAATGATCCTGATGTTCATCTTTTCGTACCGGGCATGCAATTCCCACACTGTTCACTGAATAAATAGCAAGCATTAAAATTTCGCACCTAAATAATATCGCAAAGAAATATTATGTCAAGAGAAAATAATCACTTAGAGATTGCACAAAGAATCAAGGAAATTCGACTGTCCAGAGGACTGACCCAACAGGCATTTGCCTCAAAACTCGGAATCGTGCAGGGCTTTCTCAGCGATGTCGAGAGGGGTAAAAAGCACCCTTCGGACACGCTGCTCATAGCACTCTGTCATCTCTATGAGATTAACGAAGAGTGGCTCTTTACGGGGACAGGGGAGATTTCCCGCAAGGTTATGCCGCAGGAGGAAATCGATAGGATAGTCGCTTCGCGGACGACCCTTTTGAAGAGGGTGCCACCCGAGTTTCCAGAAGGAATTACAGAGGACGACATTTATGATCGGATCACTCTCCCCGGGGTGCCGGAAGGGTGCTATGCCCTGTTTTTCTATGGTGATTTCATGGCCCCAACAATCCATGACGGCGACCTGATTCTCTTCAAGGCATGCGAGGAATTCGCCAACGGAGACATTGTTCTGCTGAACAACCTATGGGGAGAGACTATCCTGCGGAGATACCGGATACGGGACAACGAGGTGATGCTGGCGCCGGACAACCCCCTGTACCGCCCTTTTCGACTGGAACGGCAGACACGGATTTTCGGGAGGGTTCTCGAAGTCTGGAGAAAAATCAAGTTCTGACCACTGCGGATATTCGTCCTTCAAAAAAAGAAATCCCGCTGTTGAATAATTTCAGCGGGATTTCCCGTCTCAAAACGAAAAACGATGAAGCAGAAGGAGCGTCGTCTGCCAAGCGCTCCCGAAGCAGGTCACTTCTGGACCCAGCGTCCGTTTGCAAGCTGAATCCACCACCCCTTTTTCGCTTCGTCCCGCTTGGTGTCGGCAAAGGTCGCCGCCGCTTTACCGAGCACCTGTCGCAGGGCATCCTTGCTTTCCGCCTGCTTGTTGATACGCAGTATCGCCTTTGCCATGTTCACGATAACGGTCTTACGATTGTTGTTCTCAGCCTGGACCACGGTTTGCGCCGCACCTGCTTTCGCCGCGTCACGCACCACGACGCTGCCGTCCGAAGCCTCTCCAACCACCCCACTGTCACGGAGCGCATTCAATTGGGGAAGTCGTCCCCTCATCTCGTCATAGGCCTTCTGCACCTCGGGAATTCCGGACAACTCGGATGCAAGCCGGTCGGCAAGGTCGTCCTGCGCGTGTGCTTCCGCAACAAGACTGAAAGAAGGAACGAAGCTGACCGGTTTTCCTTCGGGCGCGCCCTGCTCCCCGGCCGGAGGCGTCCCCGCCGGCTCCTGCTGCGGTCCCTGTTTCAGGAGCATCTCGTCCAATGACTTATAGGCCTGCTTCACATCCTTTTCCGGGAAATACACATTAACCGTAATGAACGCGCATGCCGCAAGCAGTCCCGCTACGCCGGCAACGGCCCATCGTGCAAGAATCCTTTTCATAGTACCCTCCCTTTGCTGATGTCCGCACAATTTGGAAATATACCACACGGTGCGGCAAAAAAAACCTGCAAAGATCTATTCAAGTCTATTCAAGCCACTTGAGATCGGTCTGCACGGGACTCTCTCCGGCGCCTCCCGACTTCCCCCGCGCAGCCGCCTGCCGGATCGAGTCCAGCAGGTGCTCAAGAGAAATCCTGTTCTGCACGGGGACAACGGTGACGCTCAGGTCCTTCATGCCGAGAAGATTGGTATGCGAGATATCCAACCTCTCGAAAGTAAGGAAACCATTGCGCAGGAAGGCGCTGATCTCCCCGGTATCATAGGCGCGGTCGTTGGTGAACAGGAACCCCCGCAGCTTCTTGCCGGCCAGTTTCTGGAGAAATTCCTTGCTCACCGACATCTTCTCCCCCTTCACGCTCCGTGTCCAGAGGTCGACATAGCCGGCAAGTCCGCCGATCCCCCCCGTGACGTTCAGCAGGCTGATGACGCCGTCAACCCTTCCGGTGATATATCCCTTGATTGCCGGAAACGATTCGCAGAACTGCTTGAGGCTCAGATCGTTTACCAGAAGATCGGCCCCATATTCGAGCCCGTTTCCATAGAGAAGGAAACCGTTCCCCAACAGCCTGCCGTCATAGAGAGAACCGTGTATGGACACAATGCGCAGGATACCCTCGTCCGCTGTCATGAAAAGCGTAAAGGGCCCCGTCTCCAGCGCGCCGAAACGCAGCGTCCCGATCTTCAGCACGTCGCCGGCGGCGGGTCCGCCGAGGGTCTGCAGCAGCTTCGGGAAGTTCTCCCTGCTGAAACTCACGGTGGACGCCTTCCGCTCGACGCCTTTTCCCGGGATATGCAGAGACAGAGGCACAGTGCCGTTGACACCGGCTACACGAACCTTCTGAGAGACTATCTCCAGGGACGCAGCCTCGAGAGCAAGCCCAGCATGTATCCTCACCTGCCGCCCCTTGATGTCCGCTGCCCCCTCCAGTGAACAGGCCCCTTCACAGACGGCCTCCTGAAGGCTTCGGGGAAGCGCGTTCGCAAAGGCATCGAGCAGACTGTTGACAGGGGTCTTCGGCAGCGAAAAGGCGACGCTTCCCTTTCTTTCATCAGAGGCGAAACGTTCCACATTTCCGGAGACATGCGCTGCGACTCCCCGACCGACCGTAAACGCCGCCTGCTTGATTGAAAGGTTTCCTCCGGATATGCGGGAGTCGATGGTCAGACCGGCGTCCGACACGAGGGTCCTGTTTCCCTCTCCCGTCAGAGAGATGCCGCTACCGGTGCCGGACAGGGTAGCGTGTATCCCGCCTTGGCGGGCGTAGGTCCCCGACATCGAGAGGCTCGCCGAACCGCCGGAAAGACGGGGACGCGTCCCGGATGACGGAAGAAATCCCAGCATTCGCTCCAACTTCTGATCCTGAAGTCGCAGAGAGAAAGATATCGCCCGCTCGCGGGAAAGGAGATCGCCCCGAATCGTTGCATCGAGCTTTCCCCCGAGAGAGTCTCCCTTGATGGTTGCAGTCGCTCCGGAGCCGGTTATATCCACCCGCCCGGCAAGTGACGCCGCTTCTTTCCCACGGAACGACAGCGATTGCAGCACAAGATCGGCGGCGCCCTCCATCCGGCGTCTCCGGTCTCCGTACAAGAGGCGCCCGACGATCCGTCCCCCCAACCCCGCAACGGACACCTCTCCGGCCCTGATCCTCACTCCGCCAAAGGCAACATCCACGGGCAATCCGCTCCCGCCCGCCTTTGCTCTTTCCAGCGGCAGGCGCACGGTTGCGGAAGAAATACCGGCCTTTGTTTCGCCGAAAAAAATGTCCGCGTTTCGCATGGTGAGAACTTGGTCGGCAAGTGAATATCCGAGAGAGACGCCGAGTTTCTTTCCCCGTGCGGTCCCTTCGACCAAGGCAAGATCCCCTTCAGCGGAAATACGCCCCCCGATCCTTCGGATCTCCGAGGTGAACCGGCCGGTTCCAAGGGAGAAACGCTCTCCTGCAATCGTTCCGGCAGATGAAGACACGACGGCGGTAACACTTCCAGCGAAATCACGAACAGAGGATCCGGAAAACCGTGCCGTCGCTTTTCCCGTCCCGGAAGCGAAACGGATGTCTGTCCGCGGCAGTCGGGAATCCAGGGCCTCAAGAGGGGCGTCATCCGCGCTGCATTCAAGCGAAAAGGTTTGCGAAAGGGAGGGAGTGTACTGAAACCAGCCTTTGACGGGAATGCCCAGGGCAACAGCCCGGACAGCCGGCAACTCCACCCGGATCGGCTTGAACCGGGGAGAAAAACGGGCACTGACGGGGGCCTCGAAGGATTCCAGCAGCGTGTCCCTTCCGGCCCCCCTGACAAAAACCTTGCCGTTCATCAGCCATCCTTCTCCTGTCTTGACAAGTGAAATATCGGCGCCCCCCCCCTTGATCAGGGTCCGTCCTCCACCGGCAAGCGAAACCGAGCGGATAAAAAAGTCCCCTTTGCCGCCGCTGATCCCCTCTCTTCTGCTCCCCTCCAGATACCAGCCAGGGGAGGTAAGGGCTCCGTCAACCAGGTACCCACGCCTGATTTTTTCAGGGAAAAGGTTCAAGAGTTTGCCGAGTCGCACGGGCTCGGGAAAAATTTTCAGGGAAAAGACCCCGTCCCGCCTGATCCGGCGCATCGTTCCGGAAGCACGGATGGTTACCATATCGTTGGCGGAAAGGGTGGCCTGCCGGAGGGAAGCCTCGTCACGCCGTGTGTCCCAGCGCGCGACAAAAGCAAGGGATGTCCGGAGGGGGATCCTGTCACTTCCGAGATTGAGATCAAGACCGTCGAGGCCGCAGGCGCCCCGGAAATCAAGAACGCCATGGCGGAAGTCGGCCGCGAGAGACACCCCGGCTCTGGCCGTTTCTGGAATGAGAAGACGACCACCCGCCTGCTTTAGAACAGGAGATACGGAAATCGACGGGACGCTTACGCTGACTCGAAAGGCGGGATCAGATCCCATGCGACCCTCAGCTGTCACGCGAACCGGGTTCCCCGCCGTATCTTTGCCCGAGATATCCACCTTTGACTCCGTGGTCCCCTGCGTGGAGATGTTCTCGATGTCCAGTCCCAATCCGTCGAATCCGTACCCGTTCACGCGCAGGCCGGCGTTCCGGACATGAAGACGCCGGACAAAGGTCTCACCGGTTTTTTTCGGCTTCTTCCCGGTCAAGCGGGCCAGGAATCCGGAAAAATTCCATGTTCCCGCGGAATTCCTA
Source organism: uncultured Geobacter sp. (assembly GCA_937886325.1). Classification (GTDB taxonomy): domain Bacteria; phylum Desulfobacterota; class Desulfuromonadia; order Geobacterales; family Geobacteraceae; genus RPRC01. The sequence continues at coordinate 25,557 of CALABV010000095.1, read as the reverse complement.
GCCAGATCTATGCGCAGACCTTCAATCCCGATGTGAGAGAAAGATTTCTTCCAAGTCAGCAGGGCCGCGGGATCAGGGGTTATGGAAAGTGACCGGACAGACAGGAATCCGCGCTCCGGAAACCCGGCAGGGCTTTCTACGGCTACCCTGTCCAGGTGGACGGTTCCGCCCGCGACGAAGAAACCTTCAACCGTAACCGCGCGGCCGGTGTACTCGGACAGATAGCGCCCAATGAGGTCTGGCCCCAGGTGAGTGAGCAGCAGGATCCGGACCAGGACATAGAAGAAGAACCCCGCCATGGAAGCCGCGAGAAAGGCATGGAAGAAAAACCCACGCCAGGGCCGATCCCCGATTTTTCCGGTCGTGTCGCCGTCAACCATGCCCGCCCCACTGATCCATTTCCGTCATGCTTGCCACGCCCGGTCCGTGGCAGGGTTTACGATACAACCATATGAAGCCTGATGATGCAGATCCGCTCGTCCGAGAGGACCAGCGAAGTCATGAACAGGGCAAAAAAAAGCCCCGTAACAACGGGGCATTCTCGGATTCTGTCTTGTAATGATAGTGAGGGCGCACAACCACCGCAAGCACCATTGTCGGATCCTCACGGAAGCATGAAGTAGCCGTATTCCAATTCACCGTAAAGCTGCAACCGTTTTGAGTTGCCCTTGGTCCCTGTTCGTCAGATCTCTCGTCGACCCGTTTCGGGCTTCGGCGGAGAGAAAACAGATACCTACTTCTTTTTGCTGGGAGGCGCCACAGCGGTCTTCAGTGCCTTGCCGGGACGGAATTTGGGAACCTTGGCGGCAGCGATCTTGATTTCCTTGCCGGTCTGAGGATTTCTGCCGACACGAGCCTTTCGGGTTGCCACCTCGAAACTTCCGAAACCAACAAGAGTAACCCTGTCTCCCTTCTTGAGCGCGGCACTGACCGCGTCGATGAATGCCCCCACCGCTTTTTCCGCTGCCGCTTTGGTCAGGCCGGAAGATTTTGCAACGGCTTCCACGAGTTCTGCTTTGGTCATACTTGCCCTCCTCTTGGTAATTTGGAATCAAATTGCTCATTACTATATACGTAAAATTACAGTTTGCAAGGGTTTATTTGCGGAAAAATCATTTTTTTAGTCGAACAAAATTCAGCAAATACGCATGGTTCCCCGGCATCACATCCCGCGATGCGGCCGCCTGAGCCTTTCGGACAGGGTTTCAATACCATATCATATTGATTTTTCAGCGTTATCACTCCTCCTGAGAAGAGTCCTTCCCTCCACTCTCTTCCGGCTCCACCTGCTCGTCATACCCTCGCGGTTCCGTGCCGGACAAAAAACATTCGGTAACGCTTCCCGGCGCTCCCTGCCTGGCAAGGCGACCCGTCCGGGAGTTTATGGAGACAAAGGTGATATCACCGAGAGGGGTGAACGACTCCGACGGATGCCCGGCCAGCGCACGCTGCATGAAGCCGGTCCAGATGGGAGCGGCGGCCTGTCCTCCAGACCCTCCGCTCCCCAGGGATTTCTCCTGATCGTAGCCGACCCAGACCCCTGCCACCAGTTGCGGCACATATCCTATGAACCACGCATCTTTCATATCGTTGGTTGTTCCCGTTTTTCCTGCCACAGGCCGGCCGAGAGCCTTGGCCCTCTGGCCGGTGCCGCTGGCTACGACGTTCTCCATCAGGTTCGTGATGATATAGGATGTTTCCGGTGAGACGACCGGAACGGCCGTCGTTCCACCGGCATATTCGACAGGCATCGCACCTTCTCCTTCTTCCGCTCCCTCGGATGAGACAGGAGAAAAGACCGGAATCCGGGGAGGGTCCACCTGCTCCAGAATCCGGCCGTCGGCATCCACAATCCGCGTGATGAAATAGGGGGTGGTTCTGTACCCGCCCGACGCGAAAACGGCATAGGCCGATGTCAGTTCCAGCGGGGTAACACTGGATGAGCCGAGGGCCAGCGTCAGGTTGGCGGTAAGGGGAGAGGTAATCCCAAGCTTTTTTGCGTATTCGATGGCATAGTCGACACCGATGGCCTCAAGGATCTTTACGCTCACCACATTAATGGAATTGGTCAGCGCCGTTCGCATCGTCACCGGCCCCCGATAGGCGTTATCGTAGTTTTTCGGTTTCCACGACTTGATGCCGTTTCCGGGATACTCAACGGGCGAGTCGTCGATGACCGTGGCAGCCGTCATATTCTTGTCAAGTGCGGCCGCATAGATTATCGGCTTGAAGGCGGATCCGGGGTTTCTCTTTGCCTGCACCGCCCGGTTGAACTGGCTGCGCCGGAAGTCGTATCCCCCAATCATGGCCTTCACCGCCCCGCTTCGCGGATCCAGCGCGATCAGCGCCGCCTGGGCGAGAGGCTCCTGATCGAGGGCGAACACGGCTCCCCGCTTGTCGCTGTCCGGAGTGACCACGGAGACCTCTATCACGGAACCCAGTGAAATCGATTTCGTTTTCTCCTTGGCGCCATTTCCGAACCGATTCACGAGGGGAACCCTGCCGGCCCAAGCCATGTGCTTGCGGGGAAGGGTTCCGGTCCTGTCCCCGACCCGTACCGTCACCTCCCCTTTCGAGGGCTCAACAGCCACGACAACGCCCTGATAGGTCTCCCCCTGTTTCATCGACGCGGTATCGATCCCCTGCTCGACCTTGCGGCAGAACTCCTCCACCTGTTCCTCGGCAAGAGAATTCACGGGACCGCGGAACCCCTGGCGCTTGTCCACCGCCTTCAGGCCGCTCACCACATTCTCATGGGCGGCCTTCTGCATCTCGGCATTCATGGTCGTATAGATCTTGAGCCCTCCCTTGTAGAGGAGATCTTCGCCGTATTTCTGCTCCAGTTGAATACGGATGTGCTCAAGGAAATAGGCGGACTGGACGCTGTTCACTTTCTTTCGAGAGGTAATGACAATGGGCGTCCGGCGCGCATGGTCCGCCTCGGCTTCGGTTATGTAGCCATCCTTGAGCATCCTGTCAAGAACGTACGCCTGCCGTTCACGCGCCCGATCCAGATGCTTGATGGGGGAATAGATCTCCGGACCCTTGGTAAGACCGGCAAGCATGGCCATCTCCGCGAGGTTCAGGTTTTCCACGTCCTTGCCGAAATAGGTCTCGGCGGCTATCTGGACACCATAGGAGCCTCCCCCCAGATAGATCTGGTTCAGGTAAATGTAGAGAATATCGTCTTTTGACAGCCTTTCCTCCATCCTCTTTGCCAGAATGGCTTCCTTGAACTTCCGGGAGAATTTTTTCTCCGGGGTCAGCAGCATGGATTTTGCCACCTGCTGGGTTATCGTGGACGCCCCCTCCTTCCTGCTGAAACTCAGAAGGTTCTTGATGGCTGCCCTGACAATCCCCACGTAGTCGAGCCCCTTGTGCTGGAAGAAATTGGAATCTTCAGCCGCCACGAAAGCCTGGATAAGCTTTTTCGGAATCTTGTCCACCGGAACCACCGTCCGTCGCTCCAGGAAGAACTCTCCAACCAGGGTCCCGTCATCACCATATACCTGGGTGACGATGGGCGGTCTATAGTCGGCCAGGCGATCCACCTTGGGAAGGGAGGCATGGAGATAGAGGAAGTACAGGGCAAAGCCGAAAACAAGAAGAAACAGGAGAACGGAGATCGTAACCAGAAAGATGGCAAACCCCCTTTTCCCCGACTTTTTCCGCCTGTTCCGGACCGGTTTTCCTTGTTCCGCTTGTGACGTCATTTTCCGTTGCTCCCCGAATCTTTCTCATGAATATCAAATACCGCAGAAGAATAGCTCACATTGTTCAGCTAATTCAAGGAATAACTGGCCCGTTTCTGACCGGCCGGCATTTCGCGTCCTTACCCCACTTTTCCCTTGCCATGAGTTGCTCCGCCGGTATAATACGGTTTGATTTTCGCCCCCTGCGAGGCTTCATGAACCATCCGCCATTCGAATCCATCCGCAACATCGGCATCATCTCCCACATCGACGCCGGAAAAACCACGGTGTCGGAGCGTATTCTCTTTTATACCGGAGAGACCCACAAAATGGGCGAGGTGCATGACGGACAGGCGGTGATGGACTGGATGCCCCAGGAGCAGGAGCGCGGCATCACCATTACCGCCACTACCACCACCTGTCGCTGGGGGTCCTATTGGATCAACCTGATTGATACGCCCGGTCATATCGATTTCACCATCGAGGTGGAACGAAGCATGCGGGTCCTGGACGGCGCAATCGCCATTTTCAGCGCAGTGGAGGGTGTGGAACCCCAGAGCGAATCGGTCTGGCGCCAGGCGGATCGCTACGGGGTGCCGCGGATCTGCTTTATCAACAAGATGGACCGCATCGGCGCCGACTATCAGGCCGTGCTGGAACAGATGGGGAAAAAACTCGGCGCACGGCCGCTTCTTCTTCAGATCCCACTGGGGAGCGAGGGAGGTTTTACCGGGGTCATCGATCTGCTTACGGAGGAAACCCTCCATTTTTCCGAATCGGACCAAGGGATGACCGTGGAGCGGACACCCCTTTCAACCGAGGGCGGGCCGGGGATCCGTGAGGCCCGGGAGGCGCTGCTGGAAGCGGCTGCCGACTTCGACGACACTATCCTCGCCGATTACCTTGAGGGGGTTCCCGTGGAACCCGCTCGGCTGCGTGCGGCCATCCGGAAAGGGACGTTCGCCTGCCGAATCTTTCCGGTATTTCTCGGTTCAGCCCTCCGCAACAAGGGGGTACAGCCGCTCATGGATGCCGTGGGAGACTATCTCCCGGCGCCAATCGACATCCCACCTGCCCGCGGCGTGCGTCCCGGAACCAATGACGTGGAGGAAATCCGCTGCGATCCCAAGGCGCCGCTCTGCGCCCTTGCATTCAAGGTTTTTTCCGATGAAGGGCGGAAGCTGACGTTTCTACGCCTCTATTCCGGAAAGATTCGCGCGGGAGAAACGATCTTCAACAGCACGCGGGGCTGCCAGGAAAAGGTCGCACGCCTGTTTCGCATGCATGCCCACAAGCGGGAGCGGATAGAAAATGCCTCGGCCGGCGATATCGTCGCAGCCGCGGGACTCAAGGATGTGCTGACCGGGGACACTCTCTGCGACGCCGGTCACCCACTGCTTCTGGAGGGACTTGCGGTACCCGAGCCCGTGGTCTCCGTTGCGGTTGAGCCGCGAGGGCTGGAGGACCGGGAAAAACTCCCCTCCGCGCTGGAAAAGCTCCAGTGGGAGGATCCCACGTTCCGGGTCAGGGAGGACGGGGAGACGGGACAGACTATCCTGACCGGCATGGGTGAACTCCACCTGGAGGTCATCGCGGACCGGTTGTCGCGCGATTTCGGCGTTGGAATCAAGACAGGCCGCCCCCAGGTCGTATATCGGGAAACATCGAGACGCGTTATCGAGCATCGCGAGGTGTTTCGGAGAGAGGTGGACGGGAAGGTCCAGTCGGGGGAAGTCCTGCTGCGTATCTCGCCGCTGGCGCGGGGCGCGGGGCTCAAGGTCATCGTCCCCCCCCCGGAGGAATCGAGCCTGCCGCCGGAACTCTCCGACCTGCTCGTTCAGGGTCTGGAACAGTCATGCCTTGCGGGCGGCAGCACCGGGTATCCGGTGACCGATGTGGAGGTTCGTGTCACGGAAGCCCCCTTCGAACCCGGCATCACCACCGAGATAGGCCTGCGGGCAGCGGCGCAACGCGGCCTGGCATTGGCGCTCAGAGAAGGAAGGCCCGCTCTTCTGGAGCCGATAATGACCCTGGAGCTTTCCACTCCCGCCGACTACACCGGCAAGGTAATCGGCTCCCTTCAGCAGAAGCGGGGGAGAGTGGAGGGAGTCGCCTCCCGCGGCGCGGTGGAAATCATCCGTGCCCATGTCCCCCTGGCGGAGATGTTCGGTTTCATGACCGAACTGCGAAGCGCCACCAGAGGACGCGGCGCCTTCACCATGGAGTTTTCCCACTTCGATCAGGCTCCGCCGGAGACCCTGAGACGCTTCGGCCTGCCTGAATAGAAGCCCGTCCTCTCCGGAGCGCACCGCGTTCCGTGCGCCTGTCCCCGGACATGAGACTGTTCGTGGCCAAAAGCCGTTCCATGGTTAGCCTCCGCGGGGATGGAGTTTCGCTTTTTTCGGGAGAATGAGATGCCTGCAAGCACCGATACCAGGGTACGCCCGCCAAAAGGAGACAGCCGGACGGCCGGCGCCGTCGTGACGGCGCTCGGGGAAATCCTCAAGGGAGTAAAGGCAATTGCCTTCTATCCCGAAAGCCATCCTCTCCGCCGGGAAATCCTTCATCGGGCCTACCAGGCTATACGCTCCCTCATGAGCGCGGAGGGACTGAGCCTCATCGTGCACCGGAACGGCCTGTCCATCGCAGGCGGAGAGGGAGAGGTCGAAAACGCCCCCATGGCGATCTCCCTGGCAAAAGAGTTGTTTTCCAGGGAAATTCAGCGACTCACCCTTCTTCCGGAACTCTCTCCCGCCGACTTCACGGAATTTCTTCTCCTGCTGGCAATGGAGCCGCAGAAGGTTTTCGCGGAGGGGGGCATGGCCGGGCTCCTGGACCGGCGGGGCATTCGGACGATAATCGCCAACGAGATCGACATAGCCGCTGTTTTCACGAAACGGACCATGGGAGAACCCTTGGAACAAGCCGCTTCCGAGGGAACGGCGACACGGGAAGAAAATGAGGTCGGGACCGGGGCGTCCGACCAAGAAATTCCCCAACCCTCCCCGGCTGACCCGACCATCGAAGAACTCCTCGCCCTCATGGAAACGGAGAATGACGACATCAGCTATGCAAACCTGGCAAGGATGCTGGTGGTCAAGGGACAGGCGCTGAAGGCCGAGGGGAATTTCGACAGGCTCTTTCCCGTCCTTCTGGGTCTTCTCAACCAGAACGCGGATGAGACGCGGAGCGCCGAATGTCGGGCGAATGCCCTTGATACCTTCCGCCTGCTCGCTCTGGACGAAATGGCGGAACACCTGCTGGACCACCTGGAGGATGAGGGTTTCAATCAGAAGGAAATCGTGTTCATGATCCTTCATCACCTGGGAAGAGATGTGGTGGGATCCATCATCGACAGGATTGTCGCCTGCGAAAATCCGCACATCGAAAAAACACTGACAACCGCCCTGCTCCGGATCGGCCCTCCTGCCGTAATTCCGCTCCTAGAGGCGCTGAAGGACGGAAGGCGGGGGTTTGTGAGGACCGCGATTGCCGTCATGGGAGAGATGGGGAACCGGGATGCGGTACGGGGGCTTTCCCTGACCGCCTACCATGTGGACAACCGCATCAGGATCGATGCCATCCGCGCCCTGGCCCGCATCGGGGGGAAGGAGGCCACTGAGGTTCTGCTGGACCTCCTTCGTGACGCAAACAGCGCCATTCGGAGGCAGGTGATTCTGTGGCTCGGAATAACAAGAAACGAGCGTGCCGTCCAGCCTCTTCTCGACCTGATCTTCGAACGGGATGTCATGGGTAAAACCATCACCCTGAAAAAGGAAGCCCTGCTGGCCATCGGCCGTATCGGCGACCGGCGTGCCCTTGAACCTCTGTTCCGTCTGGTGCGGAAGAGACGCTTGATTGCTCGTAGCCGTTGGGAGGAGCTGAAGATTCTCGCCGTTGAGGCGATTGGACGGATTGGGGGAGGCGACGCCCGTGATTTCCTGGAAAGGTCCGAGGTTCGGGGCGGAAGCGTCGGCCGGGCCTGTTCGGCGGTTCTGGAAACCATGGGAGGAAAAGAGGGTGACAACCATGACTGAGATTACCCATCCGGACGCACAGCGGGTCGCCATGCTCCTGACCGCGTCCATCAAATCCGTTACCTTTTACCCGCAGGCGCACCCCGCGGTCCGCCAACCTCTCCAGGAGCTTTCCGGGATTCTGGACATGATGCTGCATAGAAAGCCGGAGATCCATTTCGGCGTCGTTGAAGGCGTCTTTTTCCTGGAAGGCCATCTGTTTGTGACCCCGAACTCATCCGTTGCCGAACTGGCGGACCGCCTCACCGGCAAAGGGATTGAGGCCCTTACTCTCTATCCCGGAGTGAATCAGGAAGAACTGTTCCGCTTCGCTTCCCTGCTCGCCCGGCGGGACGTGACCTCTGAAACCCTGCCGGAGCAGATGGAAAGGAGCGGAATTCGGACCATCCGGCTGGGCATCGACCAGCCGGTGTACGGCGATGCTTCCGAAGAGGAAGGATCCTCGCCTTCCAAGACCTACCTGGATGCCCTCAACGCGGTTCGGGGTACAATGAGTGAGATCGAGAACGGCAGGATTCCCGACAGCGATCGGATCAACGCCGTTGTCGACGACATGGTTTCCCTTACCATCAAGGATCACACCACACTCCTCGGTCTCGCTATGATAAAGGACTATGACAATTACACCTTCAACCATTCCGTCAACGTGGGGATACTGTCGCTCGCCCTTGCGGCGTTCCAGGGAATGCCGCGTGACTTTCTCAGGGACACCAACACCGCCGGCCTTCTCCATGACATCGGCAAGACCGGCATAGACAAGAAAATCCTGAACAAACCGGGAAAGCTTTCTTCAGACGAATACGAGGTGATGAAGACGCATGCGGAGAAGGGAGCCGAAATTATCGGCGGGATGAAGAACATCAGCCCTCGGGTGGGGGAGGCAGTGCTCGGCCACCATATCCGGCACAACCGGACGGGGTATCCCGAATGGGCGAGGGGAAGGAAGTTCGGCGAAATGGCCGAGACTGTCGCTGTCGCCGACTGCTATGACGCCATTACCACCCTCCGTTCCTACAGTGTGCCGGTGCTTCCCAAAGCGGCGCTCGACATGATGCGCAGGATAGCGGGAACATCGTTGAACGGAGAACTCGTGGAAAAGTTCGAGGAGATGATGGGGAGCTATCCCGTGGGGACCCTTGTCAGGCTCGACACCAACGAGATAGGCCTCGTTGTCAGACCTCACCCCATGGAAAACGCGCTCCCGGGCGTCAAGGTAATTCTCGATTCACGGGGCGATGCGCTGGAATATCCGAAAATGGTCAGCCTTGCCGCCAATGAAGGAATACGGTACGCATCCATTGTGTCGACCGTGGACCCGCTCCTGAAGAATGTGGATGTGGGCCGCTACTTCGCTACGTGACCCTCAACCGACCGAGCGCCAGGGCAGCGGCCTCCCGGGTCCGCGGATGGGGGGACGCGAGCAGGGAGATGAACCGCTCCTCCAGCGAGCCGTCCCCGATGAGCGCAAGGGAGGTAACGGCCTCCGCGTCCTGCAAACCGTCATCGGCATCGAGAAACGGGACCAGGAGGGCCGCAAGCGAGGGTTTCCCGAAGTTGCCCAGGGCGGCAATGGCCTTGGCCCGGATAGCCGGACTCGGATCCTTCAATCGCTCCTGGAGAACGGCCAGCGCGCCGGGAAGCTTCAGATCGCCGAGCACCTCGACGGCGACCGACCTGATATCCTCTTCCGGCCGTGACGCGCAGTAGAGAAGAGCCGGGAGCACTTCCTCTCCGCCTATGCGACCGAGGGCATACAGGCACCTGACCCTGGTTCCGAGATCCCCTTTCTTCAGCGCCTCCAGGACTTCGGGAAGGCTCCCGATTCCCTCCAGGCGCTCCAGTGCCTCAGCGGCGGCTGTTCTCACCTCTTCGCACGGGTCGGTCAGCAGTGCCGACAGGGCATCCCGCCTTTTCTTGGTAGATTCAAATGGTATCATGGCGGTTCCGATAGTAGCAAAACGAGGAAATTTCGCAACAATTACTTCTGCCTTACACAGTATCTGCACGGATTATTTCTGAAAGGGAAACCATGAAGGAAAACATCAAGGCCGCCCTCCTCTCTGCACTGGTGCTCCCCGGTGTCGGGCAGCTCCTCCGAGGTCACAAACTGAAGGGTGGAATTCTCATCCTGGCCGTCACCGCTCTGCTGCTTGCTGCCGTCATACTTGCGGCCATGGCGATACAGGACGTACTCCACGGAGGCGGAGGGACAACGGATCCCGTCGCCGTTGCCGCTCGTCTGCGCGAATGGGTACCCCCTGCGCTCTGGCTGGCGGGGGCGCTTCTCTGTGTATGGGTCTACGGTATAGCGGATGCCCTCCTGAGCCCGGGAAAAAAAGAAGCGTCCGGAAAGGGCGGGGCGGCGCCGGGAAACACCGATGCCGGTTGTTGAATCCCATTTACTGAATATATGATTTGACAAAGAACCTTGTTTTGTGGGATAAATTCAGGCAATACATGGTAAGGCCCCGCTTTTGGGGCCTTGTTTTTTCTTGAATGGTGTATGGAGAGAGTACCGATGAAGTACGCAAAGGTTCTGGCCACCGGCGGGAGGGTTCCCGACAGGGTGGTGAAAAACTCGTTCTTTGACTACCTGATCGAGGATGCGGATACCTGGATATTTTCCCGTACCGGAATCCGCGAACGGCGTTTCGCCGGTGAGGATGAGGCCACGTCCGACTCCGCCACTGCCGCTGCCTTGCGCGCCCTGGAAGCGGGAAAAATAGATCCACTCTCCCTGAACTGCATTATTGTCGCCACATCCACGCCGGACATGACTCTCCCCCCCACCGCATGCATGGTGCAGAAAAATATCGGCGCCACAAACGCGTTCGCATTCGACATGAACGCGGTCTGCAGCGGCTTCGTCTATGCCGTGGAAGCAGCGGACAATTTTATTAAGTCCGGCAAATACAACAGAATTCTGGTTATCGGCGCGGACACCTACTCCAAGATGCTCGACTTTCAGGACAAGTCAACCTGTCCCCTGTTCGGCGACGGCGCCGGCGCCCTGATCCTGGAGGCGACCGACGAGCGGACCGGAATCCTCCATACCCACATCGAGAGCGACGGCAGCCGCTGGGACCTCATCAAGGTCCCCTCCTCCGGCTCCCGAAAACCCATTACCCCCGAAACCATCGCACTGCGGGAGAACACCTTCAAGATGGCGGGCAGGAGCGTCTATACCTTTGCCACCGATGTCATACCGAAGCTGATCGCGCAGGTCTGCGACGGAGTCGGGATACAGCCGGACGAGCTGGACTTCATCATCCCCCACCAGGCCAACAGCCGCATCATCGACGTGATTACGAAAAAGACGGGGATACCTGGTGAAAAGATCCTCCTTAACCTGGATCGCTACGGCAATACCGCCGCGGCGTCCGTCGGCCTGGCCCTTGACGAGAACCTCCGCAACGGCGTCATCCGGGAGGGGAATCTCGTTCTGATGATGGGTTTCGGCGGCGGGCTTTCCTGGGGAGGGATACTGATCCGTATCTGAGGTGGATACGCTGCCATCGAAAACGGGACAATCCTGGTATCGAAAAGCCCCTGATCTTCCAAAAGCCTTTACCATCAGGCTGGAGGGTCAGGGGCTTTTTTTATCTACGACAAGCCTGCGTAGGAGCGGACTGCCGGCTAAATGGTTGACGGCGTCAAAGCCGATTGATATAACCTCATGCAGCCGAAAGGCCATCACATCCAAGAGAATTCGGAATAGCTGAACATGTGCAGACCGTTCGTGAAATGGGCCGGCGGCAAACGGCAACTGGTCGAAGAGCTCCTACGGAGCCGGCCCAAGCAATACAAGCGTTACATCGAGCCATTCATCGGTGGCGGTGCGCTCTTCTTCGCCCTGAAGCCGAAGAATGCCTACATCTCGGATATCAACGAAGAGCTCATCAACATCTACCGGGTGGTAAAGGAAGACGTCGGCGCTCTGATTGCCGAACTCAGGAAGCACGAACGGAACTATCGCGAAGGTGATCCGCAAGAATACTTCTACACCATCCGCACCATTGACCGGGAATCCGGATATGCCCAACGGGGTGGAGTGGAAAAGGCCGCCCGCCTGATCTTCCTGAACAAGACCTGCTTCAACGGTCTGTTCCGGATGAACTCCCGGAAGCAGTTCAACACTCCGTTCGGCTTCTACGCCAATCCTGCCATCGTGGACGAACGGAACCTCCTCGCCTGCTCCAAGGCTCTGACAACTACGGAGATCGCCGCCGCCGGGTTCGACCATGTCCTGGATGTCGCGAAAAAGGGAAATTTCGTCTATTTCGACCCCCCCTACGTGCCGCTCACGGCCACGGCCAATTTTACTTCCTATACCGGTGAAGGATTCGACCTGGAGATGCAGACACGGCTTCGGGATGTCTGCGTAGAACTGGACCGAAAAGGGGTGAAGTGGATGCTGTCCAACTCCCATACCGAATTCGTACTGGACCTCTACAAGGACAAATTCCATATCCGAACGGTGGAGGCGTCCCGGGCCATCAACTGCAAGGCCGACGGGCGGGGCAAGGTGGCGGAGGTCATCGTCACCAACTACGAGGTGTCGCTTGAGTGAGGCCACGTCAAACGGCGCCGCCTGGGAGAAAATCTTCCGCGAGTTCGACATACTCGGTCGTATCGCCCGGGACGGCCACTTCGATATCAACGCGCCCCAGATCAAACGCTACGGCGAACATCGGGAGCCGCGCCTGATGACCAAGGTGGATTTCAGGGAACACCTGCCGGGGATCATGGCCGACAACGGCCTGTCGATCCTGGCCATCGGCAACGGCAGCTACCGCATCGCCCGGTCGGACCCCTTCATCGACGTGATCGAGACACCCCCTTCCAGCGTCACCACTCTCACCTTTCCCAACGAGCTTATCACCCTCACCCCGACCTCCATTTCTTCCGAATCAAACGCCCTCGACATCGCCTTTGTTTCCGGCATCCTCGACCACGTGTTCCAGGAAAAGACCGTGCTGACCATCCGGGGCCGCTTCAGGGCCACCGTCCCCTTTGATTTCAGACTGAACGGGATTTCATACCCGGTCAACGGCGTCCAGATTGAGGTGGATGGGGGCTATGAGGGCGAAGGGTCAATCAACCTGGTCGAGGCCAAGATCGGCAGCAGAAACAACATCAACCTGCGGCAGCTCCTCTATCCGGAACTCTACTGGCGGAAGCGCCTCGGCAACGGCAAACGGATCCGCACCTTCATCTTCTATTACCAGGAGCCGTTCTTCCGGTTTATTCCTTTTGTTGCCGACGGCGAAAGAATGTTCGCGGACCACTCAGGCGAGCTTGCATTCACCTTTCAGGAGCAGGAGGAGCGCTTCGATCTCTTCGCCATCGAGGCCCGGGAATGGGACGAACTTGTCAACCTTGTCGCGCCCTTCCCGCAGGCGGACAAATTCGATAAGGTCCTGGCGATGCTGACCGCCATCGACAGCCAGGGGCCGGTAGCGAAGAAAGAGCTCAGCCTCGACTTCGATATCGTCGACCGTCAGATCGACTACTACTACAATACCCTCAGGTTCATGGGACTGGCCGAAAGCGACCGGGAAAACATCTGGCTCAGTGAGCGCGGCCGTGAAATCGCCAGGTTTCCGCATCGGAAGAAACTTCAGGAAATGGCACGGATCATCTTTTCCGAGCCGATCTTCAACTGTGCGCTGAAACGGGGCGTCGATGCAGTGGATACCAGGCTCTTCAGTCGCTGGGGTGTGGGAGGAAGTACCATTCCCCGGCGCAAGAAGACGGTTAGAAGCTGGGTTGAATACTTCAGGAGGGCTCTGGAGGGGTGAAGTTTCCTGTAAAAATACATCAAATTTGGTGTTGAGAGATTATGGATTTCAGTGTAGAATTCTACGAATCTGAGAACGGAGCATCTCCAGTGCGAGAGTTTCTGGACGAGTTGAAGGACAGCGATCCGAACGACTTCGCCGCGGTGCTCGCCGGTCTTGAGAAACTGAGGAACCGACAGTATCACCGAGAGCCGCTATCCAAGCAGCTCGGAGACGGGTTGTTCGAACTGCGCCACGTCGGCAAACTCAATACCCGCGTGTTCTGGTTTTTCGTAAAGAATCGCCGGATTGTTGCTGTACACGGAATCCGCAACAAGGGCAGGGCCATCCCGGCCCGCGACCTGGAAACCGCGCGTGAACGGATGCGTGACTGGCAGAAAAGAGTAGAACGATGAAAAAGACAAATTTTGACCACTATCTCGACGAGCAACTGAAAGATCCGGTCTTTGCCGAACGCTTTAAGCAAGCCGGAGAGGCCTGGGACGTAGCGTTGCAAATCGCCGCCCTTCGGCGGCAGGCCGGGCTCTCTCAGAAGGAGCTTGCCAAGCTCCTCAAGACATCGCAGCAGCAAATCAGCCGCCTGGAGTCCCCTGGCTACGAAGGCCACTCCATCAGTACCCTCCGCCGTGTCGCGGATGCCTTGCATGCGCGGGTGCGCATCGTGTTCGAACCGGCGAAAAACGAAAGCGTAATGCATGTTGCCGAGGCTGATGTTCCGTACCGCTCCAAGCGTGAACCACGGAAACGAACATAAGCCATCGGGGGAACAAAGCAAAAAAGACCAGTTATCGAGGCCCCCCAGAGGACTGTCAACTGTCAGCCTTGAACACCGGACGTTCACTCCTTCATAGACCTGACAAGATACCTGTGGAGAAATTGCAGAGAAATGGTATATAGTTCCCCAATCCCGATTCCAACCCTCATCCGATGACGGAGGGCCCATGGACTACCTCAAGATACTGAAAAAATCGCTTCTTTTCTCCGGACTGAATGAAGAAAACCTGGACGAAGTAGCTTCCATCGCCACGAAACGCACCTATGCCAGGGGCGAGGTCCTGTTCACCGAGGGAGAGCCTGCCGTCGGTTTTTTCCTGATAGCGTCCGGCAGCGTGAAACTTTCCAAGATATCCCAGGACGGCAAGGAAAAGGTGCTCCACTTCGCCTATGCCCATGAAACCTTCGCCGAGGCGGCCTTTTTCGGCGACGGCCGCTATCCGGCCGAGGCGCGGGCGCTGGAAAAGGTGGAAGCCCTCTATTTTCCCCGCGATTCCTTCATGGGGCTCCTGGAGAGGAACCCCCGCTTCGCCCTCAATCTCATCGTCACCCTCTCCCTGTCGGTGCGCCGCTTCGCGCGCCAGATCGAAGAGCTCACCTTTGCCGAGGTGCCGTCACGGCTGGCCGCCTACCTCATCGACCTGGCCGCGAAGAAATCCACCACCTACCAGGGCACTACCTATCTCGACCTGGAGATCAAAAAGGGAGAACTGGCCTCCCACCTGAGCACGGTCAGCGAGACCCTTTCCCGCGCGCTCAAGAAGCTGAAGGACGAGGGTATTATCGAGGTGAAGGGAAGCCGTGTCGTTGTCCGCGATATGCCGCGCCTCAAGGAGATTGCGGGAAAATAGTCAGCACGGGAGGAAATCGATGGCGGATATTGTCGGCGTAATCCAGGTAAAGGGGGGTGTGGGGCGGTCCACCATCGCGACCAATCTGGCCGCCATCCTCTCCTCCGCGGGGCCTACCACCCTCATCGACTGCGACCTTCCCCAGGGGACGAGCGCCTCGTGGTACGCCACGCGGGAGTCGGGCGCCGCCCCGGGGAACCTCACCCTCGCCCTTGCCCGTGACCATGTGGAACTGGTGGACAAGGCAGCGGAACTGAACGATACGCAACGCTACATCATCATCGACGCCCCTCCCCGCATCGCCGCCCTGACCCGCGCAATCATCATTCTCAGCCGCCTGAGTCTTATCCCTCTCGGCGCCAGCGCCGCGGAAATCTGGTCCACCGCCGACCTGCTGCAGACCCTGGACGATGCCCGTAAGCACAAGCAGGATGTGGATGCCCGTATCGTCTGGAACCGTTTCCGGGCCTACACCCGCGAAGCGCAGGAGTTGAGCGAGGCGGTCCGTCGCGAGATGAAGCTGAAAGAGCTCGGCGCGCGGCTCGGTTTTCGGGTCGCTTACAGCGAAGCCCTTGCACGCGGACTGTCCGTGGCGGAATGGCCGGACAAAACCGCCCAGGAGGAGATGACGGCGCTCGTGGACGAGGTCAGGGGAATTCTCAGGGGGAAAAGCTGATGGCAAAATCGAAGACGCATCCTAACATCCTGAAACCCGTTTTTGACCCGGAGGCTGCTCTCCGGTTCGCCGCTGAAGGAGAACCCGCCGGGAAGCCGGAGCCTTCCGGACAGGAGAAGAATCCGCAGGAAAAGGGGGGAAAATCACGGGCCGGCTACACCGAGGTCACGGTCCTGATCCGGGACGAACTCCTTCCCCGCGCACGGGCCGAGGCTGCCCGCAAAGGGCGGACCCTGGACGAACTCATCGAAAAGCTGATCACCAAGCACGTGGGCAAACACTGACGGAAGAGAATACACTGTCTTGCTTCCTGACGGGAGAGGGATACTACCCGCGGGCGCGGTACTCCGCGGAAGGGATTCCCGTTTGCCGCCACAGCCGGTGAAGGTCCGATGGCGGCGTAGAGAACTGAATATCCAAAGCCTGTTGATGGCGCAAAAAGGCCGGGATAACTTCCCGGCCTTTTTGCGTTCAACGACAAAAAAGCATTGACAATCATTTTTTATATTAAGTATCTTCAAAAGAAATTTTTTAATAATTTGTATTTTGTTTATTTTTTCCCACCGGAACCAGCAAAGGAGCCTTCGATGAACAAGATTGCGGCCCTCATCCTTCTTATCCTGTTTCCCTTTTCGTCCGCGGCATCAGCCGCCGAGCAGGTATTTTTCTACCACACCGACCCGGTCGGCACTCCGCTGGCCATGACCAACGCAAGCGGACAGGTGGTCTGGCGGGCCGATTACAAGCCGTTCGGGGAGGAAAATACTGTCACGGCAAACCCCAAGAACAACAAGGAATTCGTGGGCAAGGAGAAGGATGAGGAGACGGGGCTTTATTACTTTGGGGCACGGTATCTGGATTCTGGAGCAGGCAGGTTTGTCGCTATTGAACCAATCAGGGCTGTTGACCCATATTCTAGTGAGAATATAGAAGATATATTATTAAATCCGCAGGCCCTGAATTTGTATGCGTATTCCATGAATAACCCATATCGTTATGTTGACACGGATGGCAAGTACGCCATGCTTATTTTTCAGGGATTAATGATTGCGACAGCAACATTGATGACCGTATATGCAATTAAGGCCACCAGTGATACAAAGAAATTTTTTGCGCATCACAAGAATTCTCCTCCTAATAGTACTGACCAGACAAATTCATCTGGCAAGAAAGGAAACAAGGGTAACAGCCCCAAATCGGACGGGCGAACAAACCCATTCGAAGGCCCCGTTGATTCACCAATAATTGTAATCGATCCGAATGGAAATGCCATACCTGTTGGAAAAGACGAACAAATAACAAGGTCACCTGACGGGAAGTACCTTCAGGTCAAAGATCCACAGGGGAATGAAACGGGAACTCGCATAGATAATGGGCACAAACCAGCCAGCCACCCCGATCATAGAGCCCAGAAGCCTCACGCACATCGCCCTGGAATTACTAACCCAGACAGAACCCCTTGGCTGCCACTGAAATAATAAGGAGAAGAAAAATGTATAAGCATGTTTTTACATGGGGCAATCTTGTGCGAGTCACCACTTCGGCACCCGAAAAGTACCGTCCTGGTGAATTGTGCGATGTTTGCGGTATTTGGATAATAAACACTGAAGAAAACTCAATAGCTCGCGGAGAAGCGTTAGGCACGACAATTTACACTGTCGAGTTTGGAGATGGAGTTGCAGCTGAAATTCCAGAACGCTACTTGGAGAAAGTCGAAAACACTCATAATAATTAAAAATTACCAATCCATAGACAATCAAGATATGTCTTAAATAGTAATTACTGTATTGCAATGATGTCAATAAACTTAAAAGGAACCCGAACAGACAATTGTTATTCGCTTCTAAACCATTAAGATTGTTCATATCATAAGCACTTTGTTGATATATTCAACTGGGAGTGTACCATGAAATTAGCTGCACGCAGTATATGCCACGTATTGTTTCTTATTTTTTGCATTCCTTCTCTCCTCTTCGCCGCCGACGACCCCCCAAAAGACCCCTTCTACACCCAAGGCGTCAGCAAGGACGCCCCGCCGATAAACACGGTTTCCGAGCACGTCGATCCCTTCTCCGGTATCCTGACGCTCTCACACACCGATGTCCACCTTCCCGGTAACGGCGGCCTGGACATCAACCTTGTCCGCACTTACAACAGCATGATCTGGGGCCGAAGGGATGTCGGCAATCCCGGACTCGTCGCGCTGAACGAGCATAGCCCGCTTGGTATCGGTTGGTCCATGCACATGGGGATCGTCCGGAACCCCTACGGAACCGGGAGCAGCAACCGGTACTTACCAAACAATCCAGTCGTCGAGATGCCCGACGGTTCGCGGCACACCTTTTACAGAGATAAAAACGACGGCACCCGGTTCATCAGCAAGGAGTTCTGGGTGTACAAGGTTGGTAACGGTATTGCCGAACTCACCCTGACCGACGGAACCGTGTATACATTCGATTTGAACGCCGGCTACACCATTAATAACGGCGGTGTTCTGGAAACTATCGTTCAGGCAACCAAGATTCAAAATGCAGCGCGCACGTCCACCATCACCATCACCTATTTCAGCACAAATGGCTACTCCTACCTGAAGTCGATTACCGATTCCGACTCCAGGACCGTTACCCTCAACTATGATTACCCGAATAACCGGTTGACCTCCATCAACGTCGACAACAGGACGTTCAACTATTCCTACACTTCAATTGGCGGCAGCAGTTTTCTGCAGGCCTTTTCACCCCCGGTGGGCAACGACTGGACGTATGAATACGAATCAGCCTATGAACTGAGCGCAATCAATTTCCCTACCGGGGGTAAAATATCGTACACCTACGGCGATGTTTCCTTTGCAACAGGAGCCACCCGGGTGAACTTCAGGGTCGTCACCGGCAGGGCCACCTCCGGAAGAGACATTAACGGAGGAACTTGGACGTACACGTACAACTCCGGTAATACCTCCGGCGACACGACCACCATCAGCGCACCCGGCGTGACGGAGACCCACAAATTCTACGGATGGGGCAATACCGGGACAGGCAACGTCTGGAAAGTGGGTCTGCCCATGAGCAAAACCTTCACCGGAGGATTCTCCCTGTCCGAGTCGTATGCCTGGGCGCAGGGGTCGCAGATTTCAAACGACCAGATCTCCAACGCAAATTGGAACGGGACCATCGGACAGGTCTACGACACTGTCATCTTCGTTCCTTTCCAGACATCCAAATCCGTGACCCGTGACGGCAAGACCTACACCACGAATTTCAGCGGCTACGATTACCACGGAAACCCCGGCGCCGTCTCCGAGTCGGGCGATATAAGCAGAACCAGGTCCCTGAGCTATTGGAAGAACGAATCGAAAAACATCGTCGCGGACAAGCCCTCTTCGGAGAGCATAACGGGCGGCTTTTCCGGCACGAGCTCCACAAGCCGGACGTACGATTCCAACAGCGGCAATGTGACGCAGATTTCCAACAACGGCGTTACGACGAGTTATGGATACGATTACGACGGCAATCTTTCCTCAATTACCGATGCCAATAACCACCAGAAGAGCTACCTGTGGACAAACGGCATGGTATCGAGGGCGACGAATCCGCTGTATTACATTTCCCGAGCCGTAAACAGCGACGGCACCATCGGGAGCGAAACCAACGGCAGAGGATACACCACGTCGTACAGTTATGACGACAACCTCCGCCTGACCGGTATCACCCCTCCCGCCAGCAATCCCACTTCCATAAGCTATCCCTCCGACAGTTCCACCAGGTCAGAATCAAGGGGCGGCTACAGCATCACCCATGAATTCGACGGCTTCGGCCGTCCGACCGGGAGCACGGACAGCAGGGGGGTGACGACGACCATCGCCTACAATGCATACGGAGTGAAAGACTACTCGGATTCCAACATCAGCGACAAGGTATACTACGATTACTTCGGCAGGGAAAAAAAAATCCTCCACAAGGACAACTCGGCAATCACGTATTCGTACAGTGGAAGCAACACGACGGTTACGGACGAGAACAGCAAGACCATAACCTATACCTACAGCGCATTCGGCAACCCGGATGAGAAGTACCTGGTCGCGGTAAATGATCAGGCAGGGAACACCACGACCTACAGCAGAAATATCCAGGGCCTTCTCACAGAGATAACGCAGGGTAGCGTAAGCCGTTTCTACTCGTACAACTCCAAATTTTTTCTCTCCTCCGAGAACAACCCCGAAACAGGGACCATCAACTACAGCAGGGATGATGTGGGCAACATGACCGGAAAGTCCGACTCCGCCGGATCGAAATACTATTCCTACGACGTCCTGGACCGCCTCACGGCTGTAAGCTCCGGCTCCGGTTCCATCAACTACGACTACGATGACGCGGACCAAAGGACGTCCATGAGTTCGCCGTCCGCCTCGATGATCTATGCATACGACGGGGCAAACCGGCTCCTGACAAAGAGTGAATCCATTGCCGGACGATCCTACGGGACGGCCTACGAGTACGACGGCAACGACAACATTACCGAGGTTAGCTATCCGTCGGGGAGAGTGGTGGGGTACGGCTACAATGCAAACAATCAGGTGACGTCCATCACCGGCTTCGGCGGCAGCGTACAGTCCGTCACCTACAATACCGCCGGGCTGCCCACTTCATATGTCCTCTCGAACGGCATCAATGCCTCCCTTTCCTACAACAATAGAAACCAGACCACCGCCATAGCTTCTGGCTCGGCCGTGAACGTGGGTTACAGCTATGATTCGCGCGGCAATACCACTGCGATGAGCAACAACATAGACGCTTCAAAAAGCCAGTCCTACGGATACGATGCGTTGAGCCGCCTGACCGGGTTCAACGGCGCATGGGGGAGCGGTTCCTTCGCGTATAGCGCCGTAGGCAACAGGACGAGCAAGACGGTTGCGGGGACAACCACCAGCTACAGTTACTCAAGCAACAGGATGAGTTCCGCGTCCGGCGGCGAGCCGGGCACATACACCTACAACGGCAACGGCGCGCTTTCCGGAGGAACATGGCAGGGCACGAGCTACACCCTTTCCTACGATGGTTTTGACAACCTCCAGGGCGTGGATTCCGGCTCGACGTCACTCGCCGATTTCGGGTACGACGGAGACGGGATGCGGGTCTACAAAACCGGGGACGGCAAGTCAACCGTATACCACTATGACCAGGGAGGAAAGATCATATCGGAAGACGACGGCAGCGGAACCCTTCTGGCGGATTATGTCTATCTGAACGGAAAACTGATCGCAAAGGTGGCTGAAGTCCCCGGCGAAGCGCCGGCCGCGCCGACAGGACTGACCGCGACGGCGGCTTCACCCAGCGGGATCAACCTGTCGTGGACTGACAACTCAAGCAATGAGACAGGTTTCGCCATTGAAAGGAAGACGGGAGCGTCAGGAACCTACGCGCAGGTGGGGACGACCGGAGCGAACGCTACCTCCTTTTCCGATACCGGACTCAGTGCAAACACTACCTACTACTACCGTGTCAAAGCACTAAACGCCAGTGCATCCTCAAGTTACTCCAATGAAACCAACGCAACGACACAACAGGTCGGCGCTCTCGCAGCGCCTACCAGCCTCACGGCAACAGCTGCCTCATCCAGCGCAATAAATATTCTCTGGACCGATAACTCAACTGACGAAACGGGCTTCTCAATCGAGAGAAAGACAGGCGCATCCGGCACCTATGGACAGGTTGCCACTGTTAACGCTAACGTGAAATCTTATTCCAGCACCGGTCTTACTGCAAACACCACCTACTACTACCGAGTAAGAGCGATAAACGGAAGTATATATTCGGCGTATTCCAACGAGGCCCATTCAACCACGCAGAATCCCCCTCCACCTACTGCGCCTACCGGCCTCACGGCAACAGCGGCCTCGTCCAGCGTAATCAATCTTTCATGGACCGATAATTCAACTGACGAAACGGGATTTTCAATCGAGAGAAAGACAGGCGCATCCGGCACCTATGGGCAGATTGTCACTGTCGGCGCGAACGTGAAATCGTATTCCAGCACCGGATTGGCGTCGAGCACGATATACTACTATCGTATCAGGGCGATGAACGGGAGTGCATATTCTGCCTATTCAAACGAAGCATACGCTCAAACTCAACAGCCCAATCCGCCCGCGGCGCCTAGCAATCTCACCGTGATTGCACCAACCGGCAGCCTTACTATCGCACTATCATGGACCGACAACTCAAGCAACGAAAGCGGTTTCAATATCGAACGCTGCGATATGACGGGTACTTCCTGTACATACAAAAAAGTGGGCTCTACTGGCGCAAGCGTGACTTCCTTTTCCGACCTAAGTGCCCAAGGCGGCAGGTGCTTCTATCGGGTTAATGCTTATAATGCCACAGGGGATACATCTGCATATTCTAATTCAGCGTCATATACAGGTTCGGATTCAGCGCCGACAAACCTGACAGCAACGCAGCAGGCGGGCAACAATGTTACACTCACGTGGAAGGACAACTCCATTAATGAGTCCGGATTCAAAATCGAGCGTTGGAAATATAAAGACGCCGGCTACTATCAACTTATAGGGACCGTCTCGTCAAATACAATCACCTTTACAGATCCGAATCTCCCCGTAGGCACATATTTCTATCAAGTCCACGCATATAACAATAGTGGAGGGAGGTCAGCGAACTCTAATGGTGCAAGCATAACAATACGTTGACGCGAAACAGTATTCTCCCGATTCCGTAGCTGCTGTTCAATATTACAGAGACAAAACGGTATGCGCACATCACCTAAAAAAACTTTTACAGGTGAATACGCAGTGCGTCTCTGTGAAGATGGTCACGTAGAGACACGCTCCAATCCGACTGAAAAAACCGAATCAAATGGATAGCGCACAATAAAAGCGGGGATTGCTCGTGGAGAGCTTCCCCGCTTTTTTCCGCTTCGCTCTTTCCCGCACACGTCTTTCCGCACGGATGCGCGCAAAGGGAGGTGCCATTTCTTCCTGCCCACAAAACCATCACCACTCGACAGCCTCGCCATTACGAAAAATTTGCATTTTCATGCCCGAATTTATATAGTGGGTGCACGACAAATCACCCAAGGAAGCCCATGTGATACGAAGAATCCTCACCTATCCCGATCCGGAACTGAAGAAAAAATCCGCCCCGGTTACGATAATTACTGAGAAAATCCGCGAACTGGCCCACGACATGGCCGAGACCATGTACGACGCGCCGGGTGTCGGTCTGGCCGCGCCCCAGATAGGGGTCCACCAGCGCGTCATCGTCATCGATGTCTCCCCCAAGGACGAGAAACCGAACCTGATTGTGGCCATAAACCCGGTCATCGTCCATGGCGAGGGGGAATCCTACGAGGAAGAGGGGTGTCTGTCGGTTCCGCGCTACGGCGCAAATGTCAGGAGATATGCCTCGGTTGTTGTCAAGGGACTTAACCTGGAAGGGGAAGAGACGACCTGGCAGGCCGAGGGCCTCCTGGCAATCGCCTTCCAGCATGAGATCGACCACCTGGACGGAACCCTGTTCGTAGACCAGCTCTCCCCCCTGAAAAAGGACATCTTCCGCAAGAAATACCGCCAGATGATGGAACAGCCGCGGGGAGGGGAGTAGTGACCCCTCTGCGCGTGATATTCATGGGGACTCCCCAGTTCGCCTGCCCGACGCTCCAGCGTCTTATCGACCGGGGCGATGAGATACCTGCGGTCGTCACCCAGCCGGACCGGCCCAAAGGGCGCGGGCAGAAATCGGTCCCCCCTCCGGTGAAGGAATTGGCGGAACGGCACGGACTGCCGGTTCTCCAGCCCATCAAGGTGCGGGCCCCGGAGTTCATCGAGTCCGTGCGGGAGATGAACCCCGACGTCGTCGTAGTGGTCGCCTTCGGCCAGATCCTCCCCAAAGCCCTTCTGGAGATACCCCGCTACGGCTGCATCAATGTCCATGCCTCGCTTCTCCCCCGCTACCGGGGCGCCGCGCCCCTCAACTGGTGCGTCATCAACGGCGAGATCGAGACCGGCGTCACCACCATGCTGATGGACGTGGGGTTGGATACCGGCGACATGCTGCTGAAGAAAGCGACCCCCATCGACCCCGACGAGGACACCAGCTCTCTTCATGACCGGCTCTCGCTGATTGGCGCCGCCCTCCTCAATGAGACACTGGACCTCCTTGTCCAGGGAAAGCTGGTACCGGAAAAGCAGGACGAAGCCCTTTCCTGCTACGCGCCCATGCTGAAGAAGGAAGACGGCCTCATCGACTGGACCCGGGACGCGCGTACCATTCGCAACCTGGTGCGGGGAATGTCCCCGTGGCCCGGTGCGTTCACCTACCTCGACGGGAAGCTCGTCAAGGTCTACCGGACGAGGATCGGCGAGGGAGAAGGGGCGCCGGGAACGGTGATTGCCGCGGGCAGGGACGGCATCGAAGTCGCCTGCGGCGGCGGCAGCCTTCTCCTGGACGAGCTCCAACTGGAGGGAAAGAAGCGGCTGCCTGTGCGGGACTTCCTGGCCGGATGCCGAATCGCCCCCGGAACGGCCTTCGGAAAGGAGGATTAGTCGCTTGGCCGGGAACGAATCGCAAAAAACCTTTGCGGCCAAGGGACTCTTCATCTCCCTGATGGCCGTGACCTGCCTGCTTATCGCGGGCATTATCCTGCTTCTCTGGTGGCTGCAAGGGACCGGCCTCGCCTCCGTGCACCCAAGCCTCCCCCGTATCGTAGGCGTCATGCTGATTCTTGTCGCGGGCAGCGTGATCCTGGCAACTGCTCTCCTTGTGCTGACCACCATAACGGGAAAGGACATCCCGAGCACCCGCCTGCTCCGGGCGGCCGCCATCAGACTGCTCCTCCCTGTCATCGAATTTTTCGGCAAGATTGCGGGCATCCCCCGCGATACCATCCGTCAGTCGTTCATCGCCATGAACAACAGCCTTGTCCTGTCCCGCAGGTTCCGCCTGAAACCCGACAGAATCATGATTCTCCTCCCCCATTGCCTTCAGCTCGCGGAATGCGACATTAAGATCACCGGGGACATCAAGAAGTGCCTCCGCTGCGGACGCTGCGACATCGCCGGGCTGGCCGACCTGGCCCAAAAATACCGGATAGACATTTTCGTCGTCACCGGCGGTACTCTGGCGCGCAAGGTAATCAGGGAAAAGAGGCCCAAACTGGTGGTGGCCGTAGCCTGCGAGGGCGACCTGACGTCCGGCATCAGGGACTGTTATCCCCTGCCGGTGCTGGGAATTCTCAACGACCGTCCTCATGGTCCCTGCTTCAATACGGCGGTGGACACACGAAAGATCGACGAAGCCCTCAGGATGGTCCTGGAATAGAGACCTCTCTTCACCTGAACCCAATCACTCCATGAAACTCCCCATTGCGGAAAAAGCCGTCCTCTCCATGCGGGACGATATCGCGGAAACGGGCGGCAACGAAGTCTTTTTTCTCGGCCGCACCGATGAGAACGGCATCGTTACGGAAGTGGAGCCCCTTGCGCGAGGAAGTCGGGACGCGGTTGCCGCCATCATGATCGCCGTCTCCTTCGGAGACGTGGTGATCCACAATCACCCGTCCGGCGACCTGACACCCTCCCGTCCCGACCTGGAGATCGCCACGGTGCTCGGCAACCAGGGAGTGGGCTTCTTCATCGTCGACAATGACGTCTCCCGCTGCTACCAGGCGGTAAGCGCCTTCACCCGCAAGACGGTCGAGCGTCTCTCCTTCCCC
>CALABV010000094.1 GCA_937886325.1 uncultured Geobacter sp. | reverse complement strand
CGTGGTCCGGGGCGCGCACGCAATGCTGCCCATCGTCTCGCTTCTCAACGGCTGGAAGGAATGATGCCGGCTACCCGGCATTTTCTCCCGAAGAAGGTCCAGCCCTTACATCCCGATCCCCCTTCCCGGTCCCGCTATCATCTCCCGAAGATGGGGGGCTCCTCGTCAAAGCCGCATTTGGGATTGGTGAAGACGTCGGCCACGTTGGCGATTCCGGTCGGATCGAGGGTCATGAGAAGGTCCTTGGTGTCGGGCGATTCGTTGGCCAACGCAGCCTCGGCCAGGGTTTCGGCGGCATTCTCGCACACCTCGTCCGCAATCGTATCCGAATACTCGTGGAGCTTCTTCGTCAGCTTCCTGCGGATATCGGGCAGCATCTCGCGAGCAATCGTCTTCGTCGATTTCCGTATGGTCTCCTTTGCCACCGCCTTGCTCGCCGACTTGGCCGCGGTCTTTGCCGAGGCCTTTGCCGCGTTCACCGCGGCGTTGCCGGAGCCTCCCGTGGTTACGGCCATGGCCACATTCAACGCGACTTCAAGCGGAGCGAGCACCTGCCGGATCGTCTTGTCGGCGCACTGACTTGCATGGGTAGCGCAGCCGGCTCCGCAATTGACGGGCTGGGTACTGGGGCAGTCCTGCCAGCACATTGGACCGACGCCGTGGTAATTCTCCTTGCAGGGCTTATAGCAGAGGCCGGCATCATACGCCTGTCCTTTCTTGCATTTCATCGGCTTGCCTACTCCACGCCCCTTGGACTGCTTCTGGCAGGAAATGCCGATGTCCGTCATGCCCGAGGGGCACCTCGGGCTGCACACACAGCAACCCATCGCCCGATACCCCTCCTTGCACTTGGGGTAATAGATGGCGCCTGATTTCTCGCACTGTCCTTCCCCGTGCTTTCTTTCGCAACGCTTCCTGGCGTTGCCCAGATCGAAAGCCTTGTCTCCGATCTTCCAGGGAAATCCCACTCCCCTGCCGTACGAGTCGGGCTTGAAGCAGTACGCCCCGTCATCGCGGAAACCCGAGGGACATCTCGGCCAGCACACGGGGCCGACGCCTTTCCAACCCGGTCTGCCGATGTCCTCGCAGGTGCGGTAGCACAGTCCCGCGTCCTTTTCCTGGTCTTCGGGACAGGCGTTGACCGGCACGCCCGCTCCTCGTCCGTAGGAATGTCTCCAGCAGTAGGGTTGGCTTGCTTTTCCCAGCTCCCGCAGCGACCAGCGGAGAAGCTCGTTTTTTTCTTCCGGCGTGAGGGTTCGCACGGTAGATCTCTGGGTGCAGCAAGCGGAGGATAGCAAGGTAAAAGCCGATACACATAGCACCATGATGGTCTTCGCTATTATTTTCATCTCTCAACCCCCCTTGTTTGCTCCCCACATCGGGCTTTCCAACACGCTCAATAAAAAGAACGGGACTTCCCTCCTGTAACTGTATCAAAGCCTCGGAAAAAGGCCAGTTTCCGCGACCCCTTTGGTTCGTAGAACATGACTGGGGAGGGTTGAATGTAAAGGCAAAGTGACTACAATAAAGTAAAGGAAGAATCGGGAGCTTCCCCCGGTTTGAAAGTTTGCGGGGTGAGGATCATCGTCGGCGTGCTGTTCTGCGGATAAAGAAGGAGAGTACTATGCTGCGCATATTCATTGGTTGTCTGCTTGTCGCGATAGCGATCCCTGCTCACGGTGAGGTGGTAGTGAAACCGGTGCATCCCGATGAGCCGGCCGACTATACATTCAATGAAAGGTTCTCAACCAGAAATTCGCTGGAAAATCTGGACGCGGTTAAGTCCGCCCTTGACAGCTTCAAAAAACTCACAGCGGCATCTCAGGGGAAAATACCCAAAAAACGGTTGGCTGAAATAGGAAATACGGGATGGGAAATACAGAACCTGGGGTTCGTCAATTATGTGGGAGGTATCAAAGGGACTCTGCTGAAACAGGACTATCTCATCAGGAAACTGGAATACGAGTTGGCGCAACGGAAAGCAAAAGCGGGAGAAATTACCGGAAAGGAACTCCTGGAGGCCAAGGGAGAATTTGAAAAAGCTGAAAAGCAGTTCCAGGGATTCTGGGATACCTTCGGCATTGCGGAGTAAGCATGAAACTCCATACCTCCCCGGTCAGGGGAAAAAGCGAATCGGGTTCTTGTCGTATGATGAGACAGGTGGGAATAACCGTACTCCTGTGCGCCGCGCTTTTCAGCGTTGCGATGGCGGGTGATTTTTCCGGCCCGTTGCCGGCAGACCTGCGCGCCTGGAAGCTGGCATTTGTCCGTGACAACACTATCTGGGTTGCAAACGGTGATGGATCCGAACAGAAACTCATCATTGAAAACGGGCACAATCCATCGTGGTCTCACGACAAGACCAGGATTGCATTTGTTCGCGATACCGATATCTGGGTGGCAATGGCCGATGGAAGCAATCAGCGGCCCGTGACATCCGGGTGGAAGAGAGACGACGCACACCGGGACCCCTTGTCTCCCGGTGTGGAGATCTCCTGGAACCCGATGGGTGACTCACTCACCTTTTCCCGTCCCGATACCTTTGAGGCTGTCCGCGTCGCAGCGCATGCCGCAGGTAAGGCGCCGCACAATTCGAAAAAAGGTATCATCGCCGGAACTTCCCTATTCGACGTCCCCCTTGGCTCGCAGGATCCGAGCAAGTTCGTCGTTCGGTACGACCTTTTCAAGGGCGGAACGGGTTTCTTCTTCGCGGACAACGCGCACCCGGCATGGTCGCCCACCGGCGACAGGCTCGCCTTTACCCGCAACGGAGACATCTGGATTGCCGAGGTGGAGAAGGATGCAGCAGGAGGTCCCCCCATCGGGTGGAATGGGAAACGTCTCGCCGCCGTCGCCTCCTATGACGAGCCGACAAGCAGGGGAAGTCGCAAAAATTTGGGCGCCACACATCTATCCTGGCATCCCAACGGACGGCTTCTGGCGTATGGATACGACCGGCTCCAGGGAAGCGGCTTCAACGAGATACGTCTTCTTGACACGATAAACGGAAGGAGTTCGGTCCTCTTCGAGGATGCCCTTCATCCGGACTTTTCTCCGGACGGAAACTTTATTGTTTATTGGACCTACTCGTCCGAGCAGTGCGGCACAGGCATTTGCATATGCGCTGGATCGCTTGACGGCAAAATACGGCACAAGCTTGTGGAAAACGGCAAAGACCCGGTCTGGTAGCGGAGACCCCCACTCAAGAGAAATCAGCAGTGCCGGGAAGGCGGCCATGGGCCGCGGAATTCGAGAGCAGCGGAGCAGATTGGAGGGTTTCTATGAAAGTAGTGATCGCTATGTGCATGTTCATGGTGTCGACGACGCCGGCTCATGCGGATTTTTTCCATAAACTGGTAGGGTATGAATGCGATACGAAGGCAAATTCGGTTATTCTCACGTATTCCGGCGCTTACAACGAAGCCGGCGGTAAAATGATCAAGGGCAAAGGCCGCCGTCAATGGGACCCGTGGTCGCTGATTGTTAAAGATAAGAAAAACAAAAACCATATCGGCTCGCTCAAAACCGTTCACGGGCAATGCAGGCTACGTGACGGCATCTACTCAATCACGATAGGCGCATTGCCCGGTAACGCCAACCTCCAGGGCAAATGCGGCGGGTTCATGTCCGCCTGGGCCGAGGTCAGGAGGGACTCGGCAATCGTATTGCCTCGTCATGCGTTTGAATACGGCGACTGTCACGTTGCGCAGCCGGTTACTACGAGGATCGTCATAGAAGGGGGAGGCAAGGAACCTGTTATCACCACTGTCCCCTGGGATCGCTTCTATGAGAACCCGGGCGACGGGAAGGAATAAACCCTTTACCTTTCCCGATTTCCCGAATCGGCTTCATTTCCCCGCTACACCTTCAATCGCCATGCGGCCATTCCACCGTACACACCCGCTCAGGGCGAGGTGGAAGACGGTTCCGCTCCATCCGCCTTCCGTGCCCCTTTCCGCGTGGCCAGAAACCGGTTCGTCTCGGCAACCACCACCCCTGACAGACCGAGTAACGCAATCAGGTTCGGCACGGCCATGAGGCCGTTCATCACGTCGGCGAAATTCCAGACCAGGTCCAGCTTGACGCCGGCGCCGACGAACACGAAGGCGGCATAGAAGAGCCGGTAGGGAAGCAGCGCCTTGACTCCCAGAAGGTATTCCAGGCATTTTTCGCCATAGTAGGCCCAGCCGATGATGGTGGAGTAGGCGAAAAAGACGATGCCGAAGGTAACGATGACCCCTCCCCAGTTTCCCGGCAGCCCCGTGTCGAAGGCGGATTTGGTGAGGGCCGAAACCTCGTACCCCGAGTGCCATGCCCCGGTTACGATCAACACCAGGCCGGTCATGGTGCAGACGATGATGGTGTCGATGAAGGTGCCGGTCATGGATACCAGGGCCTGTTCGCACGGTTCATTGGTCTTGGCCGCCGCCGCCGCGATGGGCGCGCTTCCCATGCCCGATTCGTTGGAGAACACCCCCCGTGATACGCCTTTCTGGATAGCGAGCATTACCGCGGAACCGAGGAATCCTCCGGTCGCGGCCGTGCCGGTGAAGGCGTCGTGGAAAACCAGCATCAGGGCCCCCGGCACATCGCCGGCATGGATGAACAGGATGACAAGGCACCCGGCCACATAGACAATCGCCATCACCGGCACCATCACCGCGGAGACCCGCCCGATGCTCTTTACTCCGCCCAGGATGACGACTCCGGTGAGGAGGGTGAGAATAAGGCCCGTGATCAGCGGATCCAGTCCCAGGCTTTCCTTCAGGTTGCCGGCCACGGCATTGGCCTGCACCATGTTGCCGATGCCGAAAGCGGCGATGGAGCCGAACAGGGCGAACAGCACGCCGAGCCATTTCAGGCCGAGACCGCGCTCTATATAGTACATGGGACCGCCGGCCATTTCGCCGTTTTCGTCCACGATACGGTACTTGACGGCCAGCACCCCTTCCGCGTACTTGGTGGCCATGCCGAATGCGGCGGTGATCCACATCCAGAACAGGGCGCCGGGCCCGCCCACGGAGATGGCGGTGGCGACCCCGATGATGTTGCCGGTGCCGATGGTTGCGGCAAGGGCCACCATCAGCGCCTGGAAGTGGCTGATGTCCCCCTGTTCGTTGGATTTGGGCTTGACGAAGGTCTCGTAGAGGGCATGGGGGAGTTGGAAAACCTGGAGGAGACGAAGCCGGACCGTCAGGAAGATCCCTGTGCCCACCAGAAGCACCAGCAGCGGCACCCCCCAGACATAACCGCTCAGCATACCGAAGAAAGCGTTCAGTTCAGTCATTGCGCCTCCATGGATCTGGATTTTTTGTCTTGCGCGAAGATGCGCCCGACTTTCGGAGGCTTACTGTAGTTTTCCTTTGCTGTCATGTCAACGCCAAATCATTCATTAAGGTCCTGTTCTGTCAGGCGATTCCCCGTCCACATCCGTCTTTGGCTCTCCTCGTTGTCAGCCCTAGCATCGAAAATCCTTTTTTTCCTGGTAGAATTCCATACAGGACGGCAATCCCCCTGTCCTTACCGAATGCGACTATTCGATCGGTATCTGGTTTCCGGATGGCCACGAGCTAGGGAGAAAGTATATGAGATTTCGTTTGTCGCGACGCACCGTCTGCCTGTCCGCTCTCGCGGCATGCGCAGGGGCGGCCGTCGTCCTGTTTCTCCTTATCGGGCCGCCGAAGCTTCTGGCCCGCTCGGAGTCTCCCGAGTTCTGCGCCTCCTGTCACGTCATGGAGGAACAGCATGCGGCCTGGCGGCACTCCGGGGCGCACAGCCGCTCAAAATGCGTCGACTGCCACCTTCCGAACGGTAATACGGTCGAACACTATGTCTGGAAATCCATCGACGGGATGAAGGATCTGATCTCTTTCCACACGGGCATGGTTCCCGAGCCCATTACTCTTTCCGCCCATGGAGAGCGCGTGGTGCAGGCAAACTGCGCCAGGTGCCATGAAGAGACGATCTCCCTGATGGACACGACACGGCAATGCTGGAACTGTCACCGTCAGATGCGCCACCGGCTGACCGGGGTTTTTGCGTATCGTGAACGAACTCTGTCTACGAAACAGGGAGCGGGAGAATGAGAACAAAAGCCGGGGAGTATGGCCTTGTATTGGTACTGCTGTCTCTGGCTGCTCTCGTGCCGGGATGCGCGCCGCAGAAGCCGGAGCCGGTGAAGACGGTGGAAATAGCCGCCGGTACCATTGATCCTGAGCCGTGGGGCAAGGCCTATCCGGTTGAATATGAACTGTGGAAGAAGACCGGCGAGCCGACACCCGCGGGAAAAAGCCGGTACAAACGGGGAAACGACGTGGGAGAAGGCCCACGGGACAAACTGGACGAGTTCCCGTTTCTGGCGCTCCTCTATAACGGGTGGGGGTTCGGCGTGGAATACCGGGAGCCGCGAGGGCATTATTTCATGATCACGGACCAGCTGGAGATTGACCCGGCAAGGCTCAAGGCGGGGGGGAGCTGCCTCTCCTGCAAGAGCCCGTATGCCCCGCTCCTGCGGGAAAAGATGGGGAGCGACTACTTCTCCAAAACCTACCACGATGTCCTCGACCGGATTCCGAAAGAGCACCGCACCCTCGGCGTTGCCTGTATCGACTGCCACGACAACAAAGACATGTCTCTCAGGATGTCCCACGGCTTTACCCTCGGCAGGGCGCTCCGGACAATCGGCGTCGACGAAAAGAAGCTGACCCAGCAGGACAAGCGGAGCCTGGTGTGCGCCCAGTGCCATGTCACCTACCGCATCCCCAAGGACGCAAACATGAAGTCAACGGACGTGGTTTTTCCCTGGACCGGCGGCCGCTGGGGCGCAATCACCATCGAAAACATCATCAGGGATCTCAGAAGAAGCCCGGCGAACAGGGAGTGGACCCAGGGCGTCACCGGTTTCCGCATGGCCTTTCTCCGTCACCCGGAATTCGAGCTTTTCTCCAACAACAGCGTCCACTGGAATGCCGGCGTCGCCTGCGCCGACTGTCACATGCCGTATACCAAGGTGGGCGCCAGGAAGGTGTCCGACCACAGGATCATGAGTCCCCTGAAGAACGACCTGCGGGCATGCATCCAGTGCCATGCCGAGGGTCCGGAGTTGCTGCGAAAACAGGTCTTCGCCATCCAGGACAGGACCATGTCCCTCTTCATCCGTGCCGGCTACTCAACGGCCACGGCGGCAAAGATTTTCGAGATAGCGAACAGGGCCGAGGCCGGGGGCGTGAAGATCGACACGGGATTGTACGCGGCGGCGCGGGATGAATACGAGGAGGCCTTCTACCGGGTTGTCTTCATCGGCGCGGAAAATTCGGTCGGATTCCACAACCCCACGGAGGCGATGCGGGTCCTGGGTGATGCGGGGCGACATGCCGGCAAGGCGGAAGCGCTTCTCCGGCAGGCCCTGGCCGGGGCGGGTGTGACCGTCCCGCTCGCTGTCAACCTGGAATTGGAGAAATACGTCAACAACCGGGGTTCGAAAAAGCTCATGTTCAAGAAGGAGCACGAGATCAGGGATCCCATGGCGGCGCGCTGATCCGGCGCCGGCCGGCCGT
>CALABV010000093.1 GCA_937886325.1 uncultured Geobacter sp. | reverse complement strand
CTTTTCACTTATTACTTATTACTTTTCACTGTTTCTGCTTATCCATCTCTTCCTTCATCCGTTCCTGCATCTGCTTCTGCATCTCCTCGGCGTTTTTCTTCATCTGCTCCGAGGCATCCTTCCACGATTCCGCCGCCTGCTCCATGTTCCTAGCAAACCGCCTCGCCGTGATCTGTGCGCTGACGCTGAGGATCATCAACAACGCCACAATGATACCGAATCCGACCCATGCCTTTTGAGAGGGAATCCCATGCACGGCAACGCTTGCGGTGACGAGGTAATAGAGCATGACCACCAGACCGATTGCCCCTCCGACATAGGGAATAATATTGAGAACCGTGGTAATCGGCGAGATGGCCGCAAGATAGGCGGTGCAGCGGTAGGCTGCTTCGTAGTCCTCGCTGGAACCCATGAGCTTCCAGATGACAAAAAGCACTCCCGCGGCGATGAAGCCGAAAACGGCGCTCCCGATGGCCGCCAGAACGGGCATCATGACAATGGACATGAATCCCATGGCAACTCCCGAATAGAGGTGAAGGCCGAGGATGTTTGTCAGGGCGTGCAGGAGACCGCCGATCACTCCGCCGATAACAGCCATTACAACCATGAAGACAAGCGGCTCTATGAAACCGCCGCCTTTCGGCATTTCCCTGAAAAAGGTTGCCGGTGCTGTTATCACCCTGATAGCCGTCTGAGGAATTGCCGCGAAGTCGAGACCCTTTGCTTCCATTCATTCCCTCCTTTTGAACGCATCACTTCTCGATACAGTGAGTGCCTGATTCTTTCATGAAAGTATTCTTCACATCATTCCAGATCCTTTTTGCAACGATGAAACAGAGCATTGGGAACACGACCAGAACGCCTCGGTTGAACCCCCATGCGGCATCCAGGTCCCCGTGCAGCAGGGCTGAAAGGGCCCGTGTCATGCCGCATCCCGGGCATTCAAACCCGAAAAAACGACGAAACACGCAGATATCGGGCAAGCCTTCGATACAGGAGGTAGGCAGCAGCGCAAAAATGACGAAAATGGCAAGATACCCGGCAAGCCGCGCAGTACGCACCTGTCATCACCCCGCTACATTTTTCTTACCAGAGGATTCCCCTCGCTGTCCTTGAAAGAGCCGGTGATGATAAGTATCAGGTCGATAATGGTCCAGATACCGCAGCCCCCGAGAGTAAGCAGCTGGATGATCCCGATAACCGTATGTCCCGTATAGAAACGATGGATACCCAGTCCCCCGACAAAGATGCAGAGCAGGAGCGTGGTAAGCCAGTCCCTCCCCTCTCCCGCTGCCTGTGACAGCCTGACTCCGCACTTTGCGCAGATCTCCGCGCCAGGAACGCTCGCCTCTCCGCAGTTCTGGCAGAAGTTCTTCCCGTTCTTCGGCGGCACCCCGCACGAGACGCACATGACAGCCTGATCAGCCACTTCCTTTCCGCAATTCCTGCAGTACATACCCTACCCCCCCTCGAATGTATCCGAAAATCCACGTACGTGAAAAGGAATGCCGTATTTCCCCGGCATCCGGCCTGTAATGAGAACACCAAATATTAATGAAATTATTTCGATTCGAGTATTAACCGAATCACAGGTCATTTTCAAGACAAAAAAAGGGGGACGATTTTTCTCGTCCCCCTTCCCTTCCAGTCCGAAGCAAATCCTAGCGCAGGCGGTGCGCATAGAGAGGGTACTTCTTCATCAGCGAATTGACGTCGCCCTTGATCCTCGCCAACTGCTCGGGATTTTCAGCATTTTTCAGCGCATCGGCAATGAAACCGGCAACCTGGGCCATTTCGGGCTCTTTCAGACCATGGGTGGTTGCGGCCGGGGACCCGATACGGATGCCGGACGTGACGAACGGGGAACGGGTCTCGTTGGGGATGGTATTCTTGTTGACGGTGATGCCTGCCTTGTCCAGCGCCTCTTCGGCCGCCTTTCCGGTAAGACCGGTGGAGGTCAGATCCACCAGCATCATGTGGTTGTCGGTGCCGCCGGAGACCAACCGAAGGCCGTGCCCGGTCAGTGCGTCGGCAAGGGCCTTCGCATTCTTGACTATCTGTCCCTGATAGGTCTTGAATTCAGGGGTCAGGGCTTCCTTCAGGGCAACCGCCTTTGCGGCAATGACATGCATGAGCGGCCCGCCCTGAATCCCGGGAAAAATGTTCGAGTTGAGGGTCTTCGCATAGTGCTCCCGGCAGAGAATCATTCCGCCGCGGGGTCCCCTGAGTGTCTTGTGCGTGGTTGTTGTTACAAACTCGGCATAGGGGATCGGGCTGGGGTGAAGTCCGGCCGCAACCAACCCGGCGATATGGGCCATATCCACCATGATTACCGCGCCGACGGCATCGGCTATTGCACGAAACCGGGCAAAGTCGATGATGCGCGGATAGGCGCTCGCGCCGACCACTATCATTTTCGGCTGGTGCGTGCGGGCAAGTTTTTCAACTTCTTCATAGTCGATGGTTTCCGTATCCTTGGAAACACCGTAAAACACCACATTGAAGAGTTTTCCGGAAAAATTGGCCGGACTGCCGTGGGTCAGGTGCCCTCCGTGGGAAAGGTTCATGCCGAGAATGGTGTCGCCCGGTTGCAGGGCAGCGAAATATACGGCCATGTTCGCCTGGGAACCGGAGTGCGGCTGAACGTTGACGTGTTCCGCCCCGAACAGCTCCTTGGCGCGTTCAATGGCGAGATTCTCGACCACGTCGACCTGGCTGCATCCGCCGTAGTACCGTTTTCCAGGATATCCCTCGGCGTACTTGTTGGTCATTATCGACCCCTGGGCTTCCAGCACCGCCTCGGAAACAAAGTTTTCCGACGCGATGAGTTCCAGGTTATATTCCTGACGCTCCGTTTCCAACCGTATGGCTTGAGCGACTTCGGGATCTAAGGTTTCAAGTATCGACATCTCTTTCTCCTTGGGTGTAATGAAAAAGCAAACGGGACCTTCAAGTCCCGTATTGTCTTCGTCTGCGGTGTAGCGGCGCACCAGGTCTGAAACCGGATACCGTCGCCTTACTTATAGAGTTCCTTCTCCAGATCGGCGATCTTGTCGAGCCGACCCTGATGGCGACCTCCTTCGAACTCGGAATCAAGCCAGGTAGCGACCATCTCGCTCGCCTCATTCTCGTCGATGACACGACCGCCGAGGACGAGAATGTTTGCATTGTTGTGCTGCTTCGCCATTTTTGCCATATAGGCGTCAGCGGCCAGAGCAGCCCTCACGCCGGGGAACTTGTTCGCGACAATCGACATTCCTATTCCGGTCCCGCAGACGAGCACCCCTTTCTCGGCCTGGCCCAAGGAGACCTTCCGCGCCACCTTTTCCCCGAAATCGGGGTAATCGACGGAATTTCCGTCATTGGTGCCCAAATCCTCGAACGGGATTCCCCTTTCTTGCAGGAGAAGCTTGACAGCTTCCTTAAGTTCGAATCCGCCATGATCACTTCCAAGCGCTATCATCCGGTCAGCCTTTACACCTTTCTGAAGAGGAGGGTGGCATTTGTGCCCCCGAAGCCGAAGGAGTTTGAAAGGGCGCAGGAGATTCGGGCCTCTCTCGGGGTGTTGGGAACGAAATCCAGATCGCATTCCGGATCCGGTTCCTGGTAGTTTATCGTCGGCGTGGCTATCCCGTTCTGCATGGACAGGAGCGTATAGACAGCCTCGACGCCGCCGGCGGCGCCCAGAAGATGACCCGTCATGGATTTTGTGGATGAAACCATCAATTTCGATGCATGAGCGCCGAAAACCTGCTTGATGGCCAAGGTCTCGTAGAGATCGTTCATCGGGGTGGATGTGCCGTGGGCATTGATGAAGTCCACTTCTTCGGGATTGACGCCGGCATTGTCAAGGGCCATTTTCATGCACCTGGCAGCCCCTTCCCCGCCCGGCGATGGTGCGGTCAGGTGGTACGCGTCTCCTGTCAGGCCGTACCCTACGACCTCGCCGTAGATCTTTGCGCCGCGCTTTTTCGCTGCCTCATACTCCTCGAGAATAACGATACCGGCTCCTTCCGCGAGGACGAATCCGTCACGGTTCTTTTCGAACGGCCGGGAGGCCGCTTGAGGATCGTCGTTACGGGTCGACAGCGCCCTCATCACGGCAAAACCGCCGATAGCCAGCGGAGTAACGACGGATTCCGTACCGCCGGCAATCATGGCATCTGCGTCGCCCCGCCGAATCATCTGGTAGGCGTCACCGATTGAATGAGTTCCAGTGGCGCATGCGGACACGGATGAAACATTGGGTCCCTTGGCGCCGTACTTTATCGATATGTGTCCGGGCGCCAGGTTCGTTATGAGCATGGGGATGAAAAACGGCGAAATCTTTTTGTATCCGCCATCCAGAAGGGCGGTATGGTACTTTTCAATGGTGGGAAGCCCGCCAAGTCCGGCGCCGACAAGAACGCCGACTCTCTCGGCATTTTCTTCGGTAATCTGCAGTCCGGAATCCTCCATCGCGAATTGCGCGGCGGCCAGGGCGTACTGGATGAAAAGGTCCATCTTCTTGATTTCTTTTTTTTCAATGAAATCTTCCGGATTGAAGTCCTTGACTTCCCCGGCAATCTGTACGGGAAAATCGCCGGTGTCAAAACGGGTCAACCGGTCGATTCCCGACACGCCGGCAAGCAGCGCATCCCAATTTTTCCGGTTCCCGGTGCCCAAGGGAGACACGACTCCGATTCCCGTAACCACTACTCTTCTCATAAAAGCAGACTCCTCGATGCAGACATCCTCCCGTCAATCATGCTGACAAGAGGTACGGACAGCAGTAAGGGGGAATCTCTTCCCCCCTTCAGTACGAACTAGGTATGGTCGGCGATATAGTCGATCGCGTCCTGAACCGTTGCGATTTTCTCGGCATCCTCGTCGGAAATCTCGATATCAAACTCTTCTTCCAGGGCCATTACGAGTTCAACCGTATCAAGGGAGTCGGCGCCCAGATCGTCCATGAACGAAGCCTCTCCTGTAACCTGCGCTTCATCGACTCCCAGCTGTTCGGCAATTATCTCTTTCACCCTTTTTTCTATTGACGACATTTTGTTCCTCCATTCATAGGTATTGACGTTTACGGAAATTCGATCCTGAACTTCTTCTGCTTATTAACATGATTTTCAAAAATTGCAAAA
Source organism: uncultured Geobacter sp. (assembly GCA_937886325.1). Taxonomy (GTDB): domain Bacteria; phylum Desulfobacterota; class Desulfuromonadia; order Geobacterales; family Geobacteraceae; genus RPRC01. Next base: position 22,498 of record CALABV010000093.1, on the reverse strand, counting down.
AGGATTTTTACATATGCATGCCGCCGTTTACGTCGAGGACATGCCCCGTGATGTAACTCCCCAAGTCGGAGACAAGAAAATAAACGGCATTTGCGATGTCTTCCACTGCGCCGAACCGGTTTACCGGTATCTGTTTCAGGAGTTCCTCCCGGATGTTTTCCGACAATACGCCCGTCATGTCGGTTTCAATGAAACCGGGCGCCACGGCATTGACTGTTATGCCTCTCTTCGCATACTCCCTGGCCACGGCCTTGGTAAACCCGATGATACCCGCCTTGCTGGCGCAGTAGTTCGCCTGACCGGCATTGCCCATCTCGCCGACGACCGAGCTGATGTTGACGATACGGCCGCTCTTTGCCTTTGCCATGAGCTTTATCGCCTCTCTGGTACAGGCGAAGGCGCCAGTAAGGTTCACACTGATTACATCGTCCCAGTCCTCGTCCTTCATCCTCATCAAAAGCCCGTCACGCGTGATGCCGGCATTGTTCACGAGGATGTCCAGATTTCCGAATTCATCCGTGACGGTCTTGAAAAGGTTTTCAGTATCCTGCCGTATTCCCACGTTTACTTCACAGGGAATTGCCCGTCTCCCCAGGAGGACGATTTCGTCCGCGGTTTTTTTTGCCCGTTCAAGGGAGGTGGCGGTTACTATGACATCCGCGCCCTCCCGTGCCAGCTTCAACGCCACCGCTCGCCCTATCCCCCTGGATGCGCCGGTAACCAGCGCTTTCTTTCCTGTAAGGCTCATGCGGTCTCCTCTTCGATTGCTCTGAAACCTGCCGGATCATCGAAATTCTTTGTCTGAACCGTCTTGTCAATCTTTTTAACAAGGCCGGAGAGCACTTTACCGGGCCCGAGTTCAATGAATCGTGTCACACCGTCCTCAATCATTCCACGCACGGACATTTCCCAGAGGACCGGTGAACTAATCTGGGCGACGAGGAGTCCCCGAACCCGTTCCGCCTCCGAAAAGGGTTTTGCCTCCACATTGCTGACAACGGGAATATTCAGATCTTGAACCGATACCGCTTCAAGGGTTGCGGATAACCGCTCTCCCGCTGAAGACATGAGAGCGCAGTGGGAAGGAACGCTGACCGGGAGGAGGAGAACCTTCCTGATTCCCTTCGCCCTCGCTATCTCGATAGCGCGATTGACCGCCGGGGCATGCCCTGAAATTACTATCTGACCGGGGCAATTGAAATTCGCGGGAACAACGATCTCGCCTTGAGCAGCCTCGGAGCAGATCTCCGTAACCACATCCGCCTCGACACCAAGGACGGCAGCCATGGCTCCCGTACCCACCGGTACCGCCTCCTGCATGAATTTCCCCCGGGATCGGACGGTTCGAAGCGCATCACCGAAATCAAGTGCTCCTGCCGCAACCAAGGCGGAATATTCGCCAAGGGAGTGTCCGGCGAGATACGCGGGATCCATGCCCGTTTCCGACCGCAGAAGCCGGAGAAACGCGATGCTTGTCGCCAGCAGGGCCGGCTGAGTGTTTTCGGTGAGCAGGAGTTCGGTTTCAGGCCCTTCGAAGCACAGCTTTGACAGCCGTGAACCCAGCGCGTCGTCAGCCTCTTCAAATGCCTGCCTGACAACGGAAAAGTTGGCAGACAACTCCTTGCCCATACCGGGATACTGCGATCCCTGACCGGGAAACAGAAATGCCGTTTTTGACATGGAACAATCCTCCACTCAGTCTACCAGCGCATGAGGGCCGAGGCCCACGTCAGTCCGCCGCCGAATGAATCCAGGAGAACCAGATCCCCGTCCGTGATCCGTCCGGAGCGATTCGCTTCGTCGAGAGCGATGGGAATCGACGCCGCCGAGGTATTGCCGTAACGCTCAAGATTGATGAAGACCTGCTCCTCCGTCAATCGCAGACGCTTGCCGATGGCATCGATAATCCTCCGATTCGCCTGGTGGGATATAAACAGGTCGATATCGGACGTTGCGAAATTATTTGCGGAAAGCGCCTGCTGCGCGGCGTCTTCCATGGCGCGCACCGCCAGCTTGAACACCTCGTTCCCCTGCATTTTTATCAGGGCCAGATTTTCCTCGGAAATTCGCTTGCAGGCGGGGTTTCTGCTGCCGTAGCCCGGCTGATGGAGCAGTTCCCAATATGACCCGTCGGAATGGATATGAGTGGACAGAACGCCCCTGTCATTTTCCACCGCTTCAAGAACGACTGCGCCGGCTCCATCACCGAAGAGGACGCAGGAGTTTCTGTCGGTCCAATCGGTTATTTTGGACAATGTTTCCGCGCCGATAACGAGAGCCTTCGAAGCAGCTCCCGCTCTCATGAAAGAATCTACGATGGATAGTGCGAAAAGGAAACCGGAGCAGGCCGCGGAAATGTCAAACGCCGCTGCCTTGGATGCCTTGAGGTTGTCCTGGACAAGGCATGCGGTGGCCGGAAAGGGAAAGTCGGGAGTAACCGTACCGACCAGGATAAGGTCGAGTTCCTCCGGCCCGATTTTCGCCATTTCCAGGGCATGCAACGCGGCCTTGGTTGCCAGTGTCGACGTGAATTCATCATCCCCGGCGATTCGCCTCTCCTTGATACCGGTTCTGGTGGTTATCCACTCGTCGCTTGTTTCTACCATCTTCTCCAGATCGGAATTGGTCAACACCTTTTCCGGAACCGCGGAACCGGTTCCCCTAATTCGAGCATGAGCCATGGCTCCCACCTTTTCAGCAGACAGCCTGATCCTTCACATCTTCCCTGGGCTGCTTGCTGAGCGTAATATAGTACTGCACTTTTTCCGCCATTTTCTGGTTGACGCCTTTTCTGGCGTACTCATGGGCGAAACGGATGGCATTTTTAATTGCCTTCGCGCTGGAACCGCCGTGGCATATCATTCCCACACCGTTAATCCCCAGCAGCGGAGCGCCGCCATATTCTGAATAATCGACTTTCTTTCGAAAGTTCCGGAATGCTCTTCGAACAAATAAATAACCAATCTTGGAAAGGAGGCTCTGCTTGATTTCTTGCTTCAGCATTTTTCCGACGGCCTCGACGAGCCCTTCGGACAGTTTCAGCACGATGTTGCCGACAAATCCGTCAAAGACGACGACATCCGCGCTGCCGTTGAAAATATCCCGACCCTCAACATACCCGAGGTAATTGAACGAAGCTCCACGCAGGATAGAGTTCGCCTCGCGGGTAAGTTCATTCCCCTTGCACTCTTCCTCGCCGTTGGAAAGGAGTCCGACCCGTGGATTCTTGATATCCATGAAGTATTTCGCGTACACCTCTCCCATCAGGGCAAATTGAACAAGGTTCTGGGGTTTGCAGTCGACATTTCCGCCCACGTCCAGAACCAGGGTTTTGCCGCGCAGGTTGGGAAAAATGGTGGCGATTGCGGGTCTATCAATCCCTTTCATGCGGCCGAGGATAAACATCCCTGCTGCCATGGTAGCTCCGGAGTTCCCTGCGCTTACTACCGCATCGGCCTTTCCTTCCTTGACCAGTTCACAGGCGATCCGGATTGAAGAATCTTTTTTCCTGCGTATGGCATCGGAAGCGGAGTCATGCATCCCCACTACTTCGCTGGCGTGGACGATTGAAATATCAAGACCGGCGCAATGGTGCTTGTCGAGTTCACGACGCAGAGTATCACTATCACCAACCAGCGTCACGGCAATGCCGAATTCGCGGGCAGCGCTAACCGCTCCCTCAACCTCGATTGCGGGAGCGTTATCGCCGCCCATTCCGTCAACGGCAACTCTCATATACTATCACCCGGTCTGTGCATGGATTGGAAAGGTATCTTTCTAGAGGTCTTCCGCTTTGATAACTTCTCTTCCCTTGTACGTGCCGCAGGAAGGACAGGCGCGATGGGGAAGCTTGGGCGCCTTGCATTGCGGGCAATTGGATACATTGGGGGGGGTGAGGAAATCGTGAGCCCTCCTCATGTTTTTTCGCGACTTTGATGTCTTTTTCTTTGGGACCGCCATCTCTTTGGTTCTCCTTCTAGTGTTTTACTGTAAAGTTCTTCAGGGCGCTGAATGTGAATCCCGTGCCGGAACGGTTGCACTCACACTCCCCCGCATTCAAATCGGCTCCGCACGTAGCGCAAAGCCCCCGGCAGTCCTCCCGGCAGAGAGGCTTTATGGGAATCTCCAACAGGACCTGCTCTTCAATTTCTCTCGTGAAATCGATACAATCACCATCATAGGGAGCGGAAACGAGGTCTTCCTCGGTGAGGGCAACCTCTTCTTCCAAGGCAATCTCCGTTGCCTTCGAATAAAAAACCGTAAACTCGGAAACCACGTCTGCTTCAAATTCCGTGAGGCACCGGGAACAGGTAAAACGCGCCCGTGTCCCTACCCGTCCGTGAACCCTGATATGGTCATACTCCTTCTCGGCCGCCATATCCAGCTGTAAAGGCTCAAGAAAAATACATTCACCGACTTCCTGCACCTCTACGAGAGCCGGATATCCGGAGACAGGTTCCTTTGCCGAAAGAACGAGCGGTTTTTCTGAAAGCCCTTCAACCCTTATTTTCATGGAGTTTTACCGATATCCGCATGGAAAGTTTTGAAGTATAAAGATACGCTTCTTGATTTGTCAAGGAAATAAAAATCCGGTGAAACAGGTCAAAACGGGGCTTGTCCTTCCGAGGCGAGCGCTATAGTATTATCTACCTTCAAACAACGAAAGCGAAAAATACAGGAGTAACCCCGTGAAGCCGTTCATTCCATTCAACATTATCCTCGTGGAACCTGAGATTCCACCCAACACAGGGAATATCGCCCGCTTATGCGGGGCAACCTGTTCGACTCTTCACCTTGTCGGGAAACTCGGATTCTCAACCGATGACAGAGCATTGAAAAGGGCCGGGCTCGATTACTGGAAAGAGGTGGACATCCGGTATTGGAACAGTCTCGGTGAAATCCAGGAAGCCTACCCCCATGGCCGATTCTTCTACACCAGCAAAAAAGGAAAGAAAACTTTCGTCGAAGCGACGTACCTGGAGGGCGACTTTCTCGTCTTCGGCAAGGAAACAGCGGGTCTGCCGGAGGCTCTTCTCGCCGCTAACCCCGACTCCACAATTCGTATCCCCATCTTCGGCAGAGTGAGGAGTCTCAATCTCTCTACCGCAGCCGGCATCGTCCTCTATGAGGCCTTGCGCCAGACGGGAAGGCTGTCGGATGCATAACAGCCACAGCGCCTCACGAATGTTTTTTATCCGGCGGTTACTTTCAGCCCTAGTTCTCTCACCTGCTTGAAGTCCACGGCTGACGGGGCCTCGGACATCAGGCACGTCCCTTTCTGTGTCTTGGGGAATGCAATAACGTCACGGATCGATTCGCTGCCGGTCAGGAGCATTATCAGACGATCCAACCCGAAGGCAATACCGCCGTGCGGTGGCGTGCCGTATTCAAGGGCATCAAGCAGAAACCCGAATTTGACCCGCGCATCCTCATCACTGATTCCGAGCAAGCGGAACATGAGGGACTGGATCTTTTCCTGGTGTATCCGGATACTCCCGCCGCCTATCTCGTTGCCGTTCAGCACGAGGTCGTAGGCTTTCGCCCGACATCGTCCCGGATCCGACTCGAGATATTCCAAATCCTCATCCATGGGAGCGGTGAACGGATGATGCACCGCCACCCATCTTTTTTCTTCCTCATCCCATTCCAGCAGGGGGAAATCTGTTATCCAGACAAAACGATAGGTTTCACTGTCGACAAGCTTGAGAATCTGGGCCAGACGGTTTCTCAGGCGGCCCAGAGAGTCGTTGACGACTTTCGGCTTGTCTGCGACAAACAGGAGCAGGTCACCTTCTTCCGCCGCAAAAGCGGAGTCCATGGCCGAAATTTCATCCGCGGTAAAGAATTTTGCGATGGGTGACTGCCAACCCTCGGCTGTCATCTTCACGTACGCCAATCCCTTGGCGCCGTAAATCTTGACAAACTCCGTAAGCTCGTCAATCTCCTTACGGGACATGCCCGCACAGCCCTTTGCATTGATGCCCTTCACAATCCCGCCCGATGCGACCACGTCGGCGAATACCTTGAAACCGCTCTTGGCGACAACCTGTGAAAGCTCAACAAGTTCCAGACCGAAGCGGGTATCGGGGTTATCAACCCCAAAACGTCGTATCGCCTCGGTATACGTCATGCGCGGCATGGGAAGTTCCACCCGGGCGTCCGAAACCTCCGCGAAAATATTCGCAATCAGGCCTTCCATGACCGAAATGACGTCTTCCCTGTCAACAAAGGACATTTCACAGTCTATCTGGGTGAATTCGGGCTGGCGATCCGCCCGAAGGTCTTCATCCCTGAAACAGCGGACTATCTGATAATAGCGGTCAAACCCTGAAACCATCAAGATCTGCTTGAAGAGTTGCGGCGACTGCGGCAGCGCATAGAAATGTCCCTGGTTTATCCGGGACGGAACCAGGAAGTCACGTGCTCCCTCTGGTGTCGATTTTGTAAGATACGGCGTCTCTACCTCAACGAAACCGTTCCCGGAAAGATACGTGCGGGTAATCTCGCTTACCCTGGAACGGAGGAGAAGATTTCGCTGCAGCGCAGGCCGTCGAAGGTCAAGGTAGCGATGCTTGAGCCTGATATTTTCGGCCACGTCAACATGCTCATCCAGTGTAAAGGGAAGCGCCTTTGCGCGGTTCAAAATCTTGCACTCGGACACCAGCACTTCCACCTCTCCCGTCTTCATGGAAGGGTTCACCGTACCCTCGGGACGCGCGACAATCTGCCCCCTGATCGCAAGGACAAACTCATTCCTTACATTCTCCGCCTTTCCGTGGGCATCCGGGCTTCTGTCCGGATCAAATACAATCTGGGCAATCCCTTCCCTGTCACGCAAGTCTATGAAAATCAGGCCGCCGTGATCACGGCGGCGCAGTGTCCATCCCATCAATACAACTTCTCTACCTATGTCATCAGCGGACAGCGTTCCGCAATAGCAGCTCCTCTTCCAGTCCCCAAGAAAATCGATCACAAAAAACCTCCGAACCTGAAAAATGCGAAAACTTACTGAGTATACTGAAATTGACGTGCTGCATCAAGGAATAAAGACGGAAGAACGGGCAGAATTTCCGAGCGCGCATCTTCACTTCCCAGCCCGATGTGCGCAAACCTTCATAACACGAGGTTTAATCAATGCAGCAACTCGCACGTGAATGCATGGGCGAACAGTCTTCAAGGAACAGCCTATACTTGCTCGCCAAGAGAGGGGGGGACAAGGAAGGAAAACATTTCGAGGGCGTCCGTGTTTCCATCGAGAAGGTAGCTCTTCTCCAACGCGTTGATTACGGACGCATGGATTTCGCTGAGTTCGGCCCGTGCATCAGCGATGAATTTGTTGTGGGGCTCCTCAGGAAGAAAAACCCCCCGATACAGATCCTGGGCGGCCTCAAGGAGCTTGCGGGCCGATTTCGTATCCCCCCTCACCAGACGCTTGATTCCCTGGGTAGCATTATTCCGGAATTCACTTGAATCCAAGCTGATGGAGAGATAATTCAGCCTGATTGCCTCACCCTGGGTGAGTACAGGCGTTATGCACCCGGATCCGGTGATAGATTTTCGCAGGCGGCTCAAGGTGGTCTTGAAGTTTTTTTCTCCTGAACCCGTAGAACATTCGGGCCAGAGCGCCTCAATAACCTTTTGACGATGGACCCACTGGTCATAGGTAACAAGAAGGCAGCAAAACAAAAGCCGTGCTTTCCGACTTTCCCAGTCGATGCGTACCGGAACCTCGTTACGGTAGACGGTGAGCCCGCCAAAGGTACAGACCTTGATACGATTCTCGGTGGTAGCCGTCACGTAAGAGCTCGCTGATTTTTTCAGGTTTGACCGCATGGCAAGGAATTCTTTCCCGGAACGGGTGCTCGTTCCGCGGTGAAATCACCTGATGCATTTTCGAAGGGAATCTATCTCAGGATTCCGGGCAGTTCGAGAAATACAAAAGCGAGCTTTTTATATACCAGAAGGACCGGCAAGTCAAACTAGTTTTTGAGACGATGTTAATTTTCCAGCATCACACGCACTGCACATTAATAAAAGGATGCGCACTTTTAGTCATTATCACGCCGCGGATGAGCGCAATCGGCAAGACTATCGGCATTCTCGGCGTGAAGAGATGAGTTCATCCCCCTTCCCATTGCGAGCATCTCTTTCGACAGAAGCGCAAACTCTTCAAGGGAAAGCGTTTCACCTCTCCGCCTAGAATCGATACCGGCACAATCAAATACCTGTCGCAGGGCAGCCTCATCAGGGGAATATTCCATTGATTTTAAACAGTTAAACAACGTCTTGCGCCTCTGAGAAAAAGACGCCTTCACGACCCGCCGAAAAAAAACCTCGTCACCGACGTCAATTCGGGGGTGCGGGAGAATCCGGAATCGAAGGACCACGGAATCGACCTTTGGTATCGGACGGAAAGACGAGGGCTTCACCGGCATCACCTTCTCAACATCGAAGTAAAGGCGGCTCAACACCGTAAGCACGCCGTAATCCTTGCAGGACGGGGGGGCCAGCAATCTGTCGCCCACCTCTTTTTGCAGCATCAGCAGCAGTTCGGAAAACAGGGATCGTTCATCAATAAATCTGAAAAGTATCTGGGAGGATATATTGTAGGGAAGATTCGCGACAACCTTCCACTTGTCCTTCCCGGAAAGCGGCAGATCCTTGTGAAAATCGACGCGAAGTATGTCACCGTGGATTATCTCCAGCGTTTCATGGTGGCCGAGTTCTCTCCGCAGCAACGCCACAAGCTCCCTATCCCATTCCACCGCAACGACACGCGCCGCGCTATCCACCAGACGGGACGTCAGCGCGCCTCTGCCGGGTCCTATCTCGAGAATCATGTCCTCCGGCCGGATATCGGCGGCCTTGACAATATTGGCGATAATATTCCCGTCCACAAGAAAATTCTGTCCCAACGATTTTTTTGCACGGATATTCGCCATGGAATCAGCACCCTGTCCGTTCACGCAGTGAGTCCAGTGACCAGGACACCTTGGCATCGAGATCGTATCCGCTTACGATGCCGTTTCCCAGGTAATAATCGGCGGGCACGGCAATCATCGCCCCGTTATCGGTACAGAGTATCGGGGACGGGAAAGCGAGTTCGAACCCTGCTTCCTGTGCCATTTCAGTCATGGCCGAACGGAGCCCGCTATTGCAGGCAACGCCTCCGGCCACCACCAGCCGCGTGACGCCCGTATCAAAGAGCGCCCTCTTTGTCTTTTCAACCAGCACTTCGCAGACCGCGGCCTGAAATGACGCGCACAAGTCGTTGAGCGGCTTCCCTTCGGAGGAAGACGGATTATTTCCCACATACTGCAAAACCGCTGTCTTGAGTCCGCTGAAGCTGAAATTGCAGCTCCCGTCCCGAAGGAGGGGGCGAGGCAACTTGATCCTCTTCGGATCCCCTTCGCATGCCAGACGATCAATAACGGCGCCTCCGGGATAGGGAAGACCAAGGATCTTCGCAACCTTGTCGAATGCCTCTCCGGCAGCGTCATCTCGCGTCTGTCCGAGGGTACGGTACCTTCCGACTCCGTCGACACGGTAGAGGTGGGTATGCCCGCCCGAGACCACCAGGGCGACAAAAGGGAATTCCACCGGATTTTCCAGAAAGACGGCAAACAGGTGCCCCTCGATGTGATGGATGCCCACGAGGGGAAGGCGACGCGCGTAGGCAATGGCCTTTGCCGCGGAGATTCCCACGAGGAGAGAACCCGCGAGCCCGGGACCCCGGGTGACGGCGATACCCTCCACCTGGTCCAGGGACACGGAGGCTCGTTTCAATGCCTCCTCAATCACCAGCGTGATAACTTCGAGGTGCTTCCGCGAGGCAATCTCCGGCACAACGCCGCCGTACGCCGCATGAACGGCTTCCTGTGTGGAAATGACATTTGACAGGACCGTTCTTCCGTCCCGTACAACCGCGGCCGATGTCTCGTCGCAGGATGATTCTATGGCAAGCAGCAACATATCGTAACGGGCCGACGCATACACGGAATGCCCCGGCCTTTCTCCTTCCTGAATCAGTGATGTCTGAATGCCGAGGCGAGCGGAATGCCGGGGTTTGAACGTCGCCGGTGCTGTTTCACTCCGGCTGCGCCGGGTGAACTTCGTCGGCCCGGTTCACCCCACACAAATGCAAGAAACCGAGGCGTTCCGCGAAGGCAAAGGCGTGAAGGCGTCACGTATTCTGGTCCTTGGTAATCAGCAAGATGCCTACAGAAGGTTTGCGGCAAGTTCCGCCAGTGCGGAACGTTCCCCCTTCATCATGGTGATGTGGGCTGCTATATCCTGACCCTTGAAACGCTCCACCAGGTATGTCAGTCCGTTGCTGGAGGAATCCACATAGGGATTGTCAATCTGGTACGGGTCGCCGGTGAGAATCACCTTGGTCCCCTCCCCAGCCCGGGTAACGATGGTTTTTATCTCGTGGGGGGTCAAGTTCTGCGCTTCATCCACTATAAGGTACTGGTTTGGGATCGACCTGCCGCGGATATAGGTCAGGGGCTCTATCTCGAGAATTCCCATGGCCATAAGTTCGCGGTACCCCCTGCTGTGGCGCTTTTCCGCCTCGTGCCCGCTCAGGAGAAGCTCCACATTGTCGAAAATGGGCTGCATCCAGGGCGCCAGCTTTTCTTCGATGTCGCCAGGCAGAAAACCGAGGTCCTTTCCCATGGGAAAAACCGGCCGGGACACCAGCAGACGGTTGTAGACGCTTTCCTCAGCGGTCTTGTGAAGTCCGGCGGCAATGGCGAGCAGGGTTTTGCCTGTGCCCGCCTTGCCCACGAGGGTCACGATCTTGATGGAATCATCCAGCAGGGCGTCAATAGCGCAGGTCTGTTCGCGGTTTCTCGGGTGGATGCTCCAGATCCCCTCTTTTCCGATCTTGACGAGCGGCACGACCCTGCGCTGTCCGGACACGTATTTTCCAAGGGCGGTATGGGACGGGTTGCCCTGATCTTTCATGACAACGAACTGGTTCGGCAGGAGGTCCTGCTCGACTTCCACCCATCCCTGACCGTAAAAGCGGTCGACCGTTTCCGGCGATACATCCAGTTGCGTATACCCGGAATAGAGTTCCGTGATATCCACTTTATCCGACTCGTAATCCTCGGCGGCAAGACCGATGGCGTCCGCCTTGATACGCAGATTGGTATCCTTGGTAACGAGAATAACCGGGATTCTGCCGCTTTTGTTTTTGGCATCAACGGCAACGGCGAGAATCCGGTTGTCCCCCCGCTGTTCGCTCAAACCGGCGGGGATATGGCGCAGTATATCCTCATTGAGCAGAGCCACCTGCAGTTTTCCCTCGCTCTCAAGGGAAATACCCGACGACAGGGAGCCCTTTTTTCTCAGGTCATCGAGGATACGGGAGATCTGGCGCGCATTGCGACCCGTTTCATTCATGTCTTTTTTGAAACGATCAATCTCTTCGATAACGGTAATAGGAATGAGGATGGTATTCTCCTGGAACCTGAATATGGCGAACGGGTCATGGAGAAGCACATTGGTATCCAGCACGAAGGTTTTCATGGATTCCTTTCCCGGGAAAAACGGCCGCGGTCGATGTGTGGAATTGAGTGGGCCGGATTGGTTCCGGCGAACGCAAATGTCTGAAATTCGTACCACACTTCGATGCGGTTTGTAAATTGGTATTCACCCTTACGAAAACAGGGATCCCTCCGCTTGTTCTCCCCGGCAAAGTGCCCGCCCATGATATTTCAACAGGTTATGGCGTCTGCGTTAAAACCCTTGACACCCCATATATCTTGTGGTTTATTGCATTGCGCCGCACTAAATATAGTAATTCTTCACGTGTGATAACCTAGTGAAATTGAAGGGGGATCGAGTCGTCATGGGAAAAGCGAAGGTTGCAGGTCATTCTCTCACATTGTCCAAGAATGCCGTCACCGTCCTGGAGAAGCGTTACCTGAAACGCGACAAGGACGGCAAGGTGCTGGAAAAACCCGAAGACATGTTCCGCCGGGTCGCTTCAGCCATTGCCGCTGCTGAGAGGAAATTCGACCCGGCCTTCGACACGGCTGAACTAACCAACAAATTCTATGGAATGATGGTCGGTTTCGAATTCCTTCCCAACTCCCCCACTCTGATGAATGCCGGTCGTGAACTGGGACAGCTCTCGGCCTGCTTCGTCCTCCCCGTCGGAGACTCCATTGAAGACATATTCGACGCGGTCAAGTTCACCGCTCTCATCCACAAATCGGGCGGAGGGACCGGTTTCTCCTTTTCACGGCTTCGCCCCGCACATGATGTGGTCATGTCTACAACCGGTATCTCCAGCGGCCCCATTTCCTTCATGCGGGTGTTCGACATAGCCACGGAAACCATCAAGCAGGGCGGAACGCGGCGCGGTGCGAACATGGGTATCCTGCGGGTGGACCACCCTGACATCATGGACTTCATCATGTGCAAGGCCGACCAGAAGCAGCTCAACAACTTCAACATCTCGGTCGGACTCACCGAGGCGTTCATGAAGGCCGTTGAAAAGGACGAAGAGTATGACCTGAAAAACCCGCGCAGCGGAGAGATTGTCGGAACCCTCAATGCCGCCAAGGTATTCCATCGCATCGTCAAGCAGGCATGGAGCAACGGCGAACCGGGCATCGTATTTCTGGATCGGCTGAACCGGGACAATCCGACACCGAAGGTCGGAGACATTGAATCCACCAATCCCTGCGGAGAACAGCCGCTGCTCCCCTACGAATCCTGCAACCTGGGCTCAGTCAACCTGGGCAAGATGGTCAAGGACGGTGAAATCGACTGGAATCGACTCAAGGAAGTGGTCCGTCTGGCTGTTCGCTTCCTGGACAATGTCATCGAGGTAAACAACTACCCTCTGCCCCAGATTGACGAGATGACCCGCGCCAACAGGAAGATAGGCCTCGGGGTCATGGGCTGGGCCGATATGCTCATCCTTCTCGGCATTCCCTACAACTCGACGGAAGCCGTTTCTCTCGGCGAGAAAGTCATGAAATTCATCAACGATGAAGGGCATGCCGCATCCCGCGACCTGGCGGTCGAGCGGGGTCCGTTCCCCAATTTCGAGGGATCCGTCTACGACAAACCGGGCGCCGCGCCCATACGAAACGCAACCGTTACCACCATCGCGCCGACCGGGACCATTTCCATCATCGCCAACGCCTCTTCCGGGGTCGAGCCGCTGTTCGCGGTATCCTTTGTTCGCCAGGTCCTGGACAACAACAAATTGCTTGATGTAAACCCCCAGTTCGAAAGGGTTGCCAGGGAACAGGGCTTTTACTCCGATGAACTGATGCAGAGCATCGCCGAGCACGGCACAGTCCACGATATGGCTGAAATCCCCGAAGCGGTGCGCAAGGTTTTCGTGACAGCCCATGACATTACCCCTGAAGTCCACATAGAGATGCAGGCGGGGTTCCAGCGTCATACCGACAACGCGGTAAGCAAGACCGTAAATTTCCCCAACAACGCCACCGTAGAGGACGTGGAGAAGGTGTTCCTGCTGGCGTACCGACTGGACTGCAAGGGCGTCACCATCTACCGCGACGGGTCCAGGGACATGCAGGTTCTTTCCACGGGCAAAAAAGAGGCGGAACCCGTCGCTGCTCATGACGACAAAAAGATCATAAAGCTCGTCAAGCGTGAGCGGCCAAAAGCGCTGAAAGGGTGGACATACCAGATGCAGACCGGCTGCGGCCCCCTCTATGTGACGGTTAATGAGGACAAGGCCGGCCTGTTCGAGCTCTTCACCACTATGGGAAAGGCCGGCGGGTGCGCGGCGTCCCAGTGTGAGGCCATCGGCCGCATGGTATCCCTTGCATGGAGGAGCGGTGTCCAGGCCCGCCAGGTCATCAAGCAGCTCCTGGGAATCTCCTGTCATGCGCAATCCGGTTTTGGCGACAACAAGATCCTCTCCTGCGCCGATGCCGTGGCCAAGGCGATCCAGATGCACATGAAACTGAGCGGCGCGGAAATTGACATCGAGGAGAAGCCGTTCGAGAGAGGCGCCTGTCCCGATTGCGGCGGGGTGGTGGAACACGAAGGTGGTTGCATGGTCTGCCGCGTGTGCGGCTACAGCGAATGCGCCTGACACCTCCCACTGAAGTACCGAAAGGCTCGCTGATTGGCGGGCCTTTTTGCTATCCGCGAAAAATCTCTCCTGCCGTCGACATCGTTTACGAACAGTCGGCTCTATTTCTCAACGGCGGACAACCGGAGTCCCCTGCCGGTTGACTCATCGCCAGGAGAAGATATCCTGTTCATCACAAGGTATTTCCAGGACTCACAATACTACCGCTCAGGAGGGAGATCATGGCGCCTGCCGACGACATGGAAATAACGGAGGGGATGCAGCGCTATATAAACCGGAACAACGACTACCTGGCCGATCGGGAGAGATATATCCGCGAGGTGGTGAAAAAGTGGAAGTTCGATACCATCGCGGTGCACGGTCTCTATACGGTCAAGGATGCCATAGAGGACTACCAGGGGGCAATCATCGAGCCTATCTTCATGAGTACGGCCCAGGCCTATCGCGACTCGGACGAGATGGCCGCTGCCCTTGCCTACAAGATCCCCACCTGGTGCTACTCGCGCATTGCCAATCCATCGACCTACTACTACGAATGGACACTGGCCCTGCTGGAAGGATATGGATACGACGGCGAGACCTCATGCTGCTCAACCTCCTCGGGGATGGCGGCCATCATGACGGCCGTGCATCCGTTTTTGAAGATACAGGAGGATGTCAACGAGAAGAGGAACTTCGTCGCCACGGTCCAGTGTTACGGCGGGACGTACCAGCAGTTTTCGGTTCGCCTGATGCAGGAGCAGAACATCGAATGCCGCTGGGTGCTGGACGCCACCAACCTGGATGAATGGGCGTCCAAGATCGACTCGCATACCCGTTTTCTCTACGGAGAACTCCCCAGCAACCCCCAACTCGGCTTCTTCGATATCAAGGCCGTCGCCGATCTTGCCCACAGCCACAACCTGCCGTTGATAATCGACTCTACCATTGCCACACCGGCGCTGCTGCGGCCCATCTGTCACGGCGCTGATATCGTGGTGCAATCCGCCACCAAGAGCCTTACCAGCAGCGGCTTCGGCGTCTGCGGAGCCGTCATCGCCCGCAAGAACCTGGTTACGAACATCAATGACGACCGTTTGAAGAACGATTTCTCGCTCCACATCAAGTATCTGCAGAACCGGGATTTCGGTCCCAACCTTCACCCCATGCAGGCGGTGATGACCCTGAACGACATGCGGACCCTGCGCTCCAAGATGGATCTGCTGAGCCGCAATGCAATGAAAGTAGCCAGGTTCCTGGAAGAACATCCGCGGGTGGAAAGCGTCCAGTATCTGGGGCTGCCCAATCACCCTCTGCACGAACTTGCAAGCAGGTATATGTGGCTTGTGGATGCGGAATATGACGAGCAGTACGGCGAACCGGTCAACCGCTACGGTCACCTGCTGTCGTTCTGCGTCAAGGGGGGAGCTGAAAATGCCCGGCGGTTCTTCGATGGTCTGAAAAGGATCTGGCGCGCAACGGATCTGGGGCGCATCAAGAGCGTTGCCACCATCCCGGCAATCTCAACCCATCAGCAGCAGGGGGATGAGGCGCGCTCGCTGGCCGGAATCCCGCCGAACATGGTTCGCCTGTGCGTGGGAGCCGAGCATCCATTAGACACCATTGCCGACCTGGACCAGGCGCTTCACCTGGCCGGTTGACCCATCTTCAGCGCTTCAACCGGAGCGCAGCCTCGTACACCATGCCGCGCGGCATTCCGGTTTCCAGAGCCACCCTTTTCACGGCATCCTTGACGGATAGACCGTCGGCGGCGAGATACCGTTCGAGCATTTCCTCGATGTCACGGTCATCTACCGTATCCGCGACACTATCGTGCGGCGCAAGAATCAAGACAATCTCACCCTTTACCTGTCGCTCCTTCAAGCTTTCCATGACATGGGACAGTGGTCCGCGAAGGAACTCTTCATAGACCTTGGTGACCTCCCGCGCCAGGACCACCTCCCTGTCACCCATGATTTCCAGGATATCACTCAGAGAGGCGACGAGACGCGTCGGCGCCTCGTAGAAGATCAGGACTCGACTCTCGTCCTTCAATCTCCCGAGCTTTTCACGTCTCTTGCCAACGCGGTTGGGAAGGAACCCCTCGAAGGCAAAGGAGTCGGTCGGCAGACCGGAAGCAGACAAGGCGGAAACAGCGGCGCACGGACCGGGAATCGGAACAACGTCAATTCCCTCACGAACGGCATCCCGGACCAATTGATAGCCGGGGTCCGAGATGCACGGGGTGCCCGCGTCGGAGATGAGAGCCACGGACATCCCGTTTCGCAGTTTGTCGAGGATGAGGGCGCCTTTGATGTTCTTGTTATGGTCGAAATAGGAGGTAAGCGGCTTGGAGATTCCGAAGTGAGTGAGGAGCTTGCGTGAGTGGCGCGTATCTTCGGCGGCTACCAGGTCGACATCTTTGAGAATACGCAGAGCCCGAAGAGTGATATCTTCAAGGTTTCCGATGGGAGTGGCGATTATGTAAAGGGTTCCGATGCTCACGAATGAAGTGTAGATCCGTTAATATGCCAGATCGAAGGCGTTTTTGATGTGGTCCACCGTGGGAGAAGTGTCAAGGAGAAATACACTGACGACATCAAATCGTGCATTCTCCTCCATAAGCCTGTTTTTCGACAGATAGGTAAGGGCCGCCTTGGATATCTGACGCTGCTTGAACGGCGTCACAGCCAGTTGGGGTAGACCATAGGAAGCGGTACGGCGAGTCTTTACCTCGACGAACACAAGGGTCTTGCCGTCCCTGGCGATGATGTCCACCTCTCCGCACCTGCAGCGGAAGTTCGTTTCGATGATCCTGTATTTCTGTTTTTTCAGATACGCAACCGCGATTTCTTCTCCCCGTGCGCCAAGGGTCTTCCTGTCGCCGGAACAGTCTTTCTTCATTGACCCACCCCGACGAATTCCTTGACGCCCCGAAAGGTTGTACGATGAATCGCGCACGGGCCCAAATCGGCAATGGCACTCAGGTGGGCGCGGGAACCATATCCCTTGTGGATCGCGAATCCGTAACCGGGATACTCGTCATCAAAATATGTCATCATCCTGTCCCGTGTCACCTTGGCCACAATTGAAGCAGCGGCAATGGAAACGCTGGCGGCGTCTCCCTTTTTGATTGTCCGGCACGGAATGGGAGTCGGAGGGACCGAGATACCATCTACGAGGAGGAAGTCGGGAGCAGGAGACAACTCCCGGATCGCCCCAGCCATTGCCTTGAGTGTCGCCTGGAGAACGTTTATTTGATCGACCGTCACGTGATCCGCTACGCCTATTCCCACGGCCAGCGCCTCCACCATAATCCTGTCAAACAGGACATTACGCTTTTCCGGTGTCAGCTTCTTCGAGTCGTCTATGCCGGCAAAATCACCGTCAGGGGACAGTATCACAGCAGCGGCCACGACAGGCCCCGCAAGGGCGCCTCGACCAGCCTCGTCGACTCCGGCGATGGCGCTGAAACCCTGACGGGCGGCCAGTTTCTCGAATGCAAGCAAATCCCGAGGCAGCTCAGCGAACAGAGATCCCGACATCAACCCTCCGGAAAGTGAAGAAACGGAAAGAGTTCCCTTCCCTCAAAAAACAAAGGCCCCGGTCTCCCGGGGCCGTTTCGGCCGTTTATTGTGCAACGTATTTCTTTTCACGAATCCTTGCAGCCTTGCCGCGGAGTTTCCTCAGGTAGTAGAGCTTCGCACGGCGGACCTGGCCGCGGGTGATGACTTCAATTGCCTCAAGTGAGGGCGAGTGAAGCGGGAAGCAGCGCTCAACACCGATACCGTTGGAAATCTTCCTCACGGTGAATGATTCCCTGATTCCGCCGTTCTGGCGTTTTATGACCACACCCTGAAATGCCTGGATCCTTGTTTTGTCGCCTTCCACGATTTTGACCTGAACCTTTACCGTGTCTCCCGGCTTGAACGAGGGTATGTTCTTTTTCATCTGCTCGAATTCGATACGATCAATAGTGTTCATTTCGTTTCCTCCCGTATGGTATCAATGAGTTTATTCTTCGTTTGTTCTGCTTTCCACCCTTCCGTATTCCTATCGCCACTCTCCAAGAAGCCGGTCAACGATAATGGATGCGGCGGAACGGACGGAAAGATGATTATATTCCAACTTGCCTGCTATGGGCGCCAGCACGTAATCGGCGTTTGAGAGGATCTGTTCGGTAAGCCCCCACCCCGTTCCCATCAGGAGGAGATAGTTCATACCCGGGATCCTCATCATCTCCGACATTTGGTGATACGTAACCGAGTTCGGCGTTCCTTTCGCACCGGTCGCTACAGTCTTCACCGGAGCGGAAGAATTCAGGGCCATATCGCTAACCGCGTCATCTATCGTACTGACAACGTTCAACAGGTCAAGCGCCTCTTTTCTTTTCGGGTTATAGGTTGCGCCCCACCCTTCGCGCCAATGACGGATAATCTGTCGTGAAATCTCCTGCTGCTCGGGAAGAGGCGTCACCACGTAGTAACGCACCAGATCGTAGGTCTTTGCGAGCCGAGCTATGTCGTGCAGGTCAAGATTGGTTACGGCTGTGGCGACAACACGACGGTTCTTATCAAAAACCGGATAATGGACCAGCGCAATTCCTACTGTTGCGCCCTCCCGTTTTTCAGTCGACATTTCCCCCACAGTCCCGCAGTTCCTTCACATATGATGAATCCTCAGTGTTCAGGCTGGCTGCATCAAGCAACTCAGGCCTCACGAGGAACGTCCTTCTCAGCGACTCACGACGACGCCAACGGGCAATTTCCCGGTGATTTCCCGACAGGAGAACCGGAGGAACGGCCAGCCCCCTGAATACCGGCGGGCGGGTATACTGGGGATACTCCAGGAGTCCGTTGGAAAATGAATCCTCTTCCGCCGACTCATCGCTTCCGAGAACGCCGGGAATCAATCTAACCACGGCGTCCACAAGAACCATGGAGGCGAATTCTCCTCCCGTCAGGACAAAATCGCCGATTGATATTTCTCTGTCCACGAACAGGTCCCGGACCCGTTCGTCTATCCCTTCATAGCGACCGCAGATGATTATCAGACCGTCTTCCTCGGCAAGCTCACGTGCCATGGCCTGATTGAGCGTCTCCCCCCGGGGAGTCGTCAGAATGACCTTCGATGCGGGTCGGTCTTTCTTGACGTTCTCGATACAGGCAGCCAACGGCTCGACCTTCATCACCATTCCGACTCCGCCTCCGTACGGGTAATCATCGGTGACCCGGTGTTTGTCAGAGGCAAAATCACGAATATTATGGACACGGACGTCCAGAAGTCCTTTGTCCGCGGCAAGCCTCAGAATGCTCTCGGAGAAAGGTCCCTGGAACATCCCGGGAAAAAGGGTCAACAGATCGACTTTCATAGATCCAGCAACCCTTCCAGAGGGCGAACCGTAATGGTACGCGCATTCAGATTAATCTCTACAACGACATCGGTGACGGCGGGAATAAGGTATTCCTTTTCACCATTCTTCACTACATACACATCATGTGCGCCTGTCACGAAAATATCGGCGAGTTCTCCAATACATCCGCCCTGCTCGTCGACAACAGAAAGTCCCAGCAGATCCTGCCAGTAGTATTCTCCCTCGGGAAGATCAGGCAGTTGGTCGCGGCAAACGTACACCTCGCAACCAACGAGAGGAAGCGCGGCATTCATGTCTTCAATCCCCGCTATGGAAGCAAGAGCCTTTCTTTTATGTTCCACGGCCCTGGAGATCCTGAACGACGAATATCGTCCGTCATGCATCCGTACCCAAAAGGTACGCAGGGAAAGAATACTCTCGGCATCTCCGGAATATGGAATAACGCGGATCTGTCCTTTGATGCCGTGTGTTCCCGTAATCTTTCCAATCAAGATCAGATTTTTCCCGTCCTGCATCTATTCTACTATCTTAAGAATCGCCTTCTTGTTGCTTTTCGTGGAAACCGCATTGAGAAGGGTCCTGATAGCTTTTGCCGTCCTTCCCTCCTTGCCGATGATTCGCCCCATGTCTTCCTTTGCTACCGTGAGTTTGATAACCGTGGTGTCATTTTCCATTTCTTCGGCAATGTTCACCATACTGGGGTCGTCGACAAGAGCTTTGGCAATGATTTCAACGAGTTGTCTCATGATGGCATCCTCTGTGCGTGTAGAATATCCGGCGGACCGGAAAAACTGGACATCATGCTGCCTTGTTGGTGAACTTCTCCCAAATACCTGATTTTTTCAGCATCTGCTTGACGGTGTCGGTTGCCTGAGCACCTTTTGACAGCCATTCCAGGGTCTTGCTTTCTTCAAACTTTACCGCCGCGGGGTCCTGGTTCGGGTCATAGGAACCAACCCTTTCGATGAACCTTCCATCCCTCTTGTAGCGCTCATCCGCCACGACAATCTGGTAGTACGGTTTCTTTTTGGCGCCGGCCCGTGCAAGTCGTATTTTTACTGCCATTGATATCCTCCTGTTTTGCTTCTCGATGTATTGTTCCGAGATTGATAACTCTTTAAAAAAACTCAGAAGGGAGGCATCCCTTTTCGTAACGCCCCCATCCCTTTCATCAGCCCTTTCGGACCTATTTTCTGAAGGTGCCGGACAATTTTCAGTGCCTCGGTGAACCGCTTCAGCAGCTGATTCACTTCCTGTACCGAAGTGCCGCTCCCTTTCGAGATCCTCAAACGGCGGCTCCCGTTGATGATTCCCGGATTCGCCCGTTCCTCACGCGTCATGGAATCGATGATCGCCTCGATACGCTTCAATTCCTTCTCGCTGGGTTGCGCGCCTTCCATCTGCTTCATCATCTTTCCCATGCCGGGAATAAGCCCCATGATCGACTCCAGGGAACCCATCTTTTTCATCTGCTGCAACTGATTCCTGAAGTCCTCCAGGTCATACTGGTTCTTTTTCAGCTTGTGCTGAAGCTTCTGCGCTTCCTTGATATCGATGGTCGACTGGGCCTTCTCGATGAGCGTGAGCACGTCACCCATTCCCAGAATGCGCGACACCAGGCGATCCGCATGGAACACATCCAGGGCGTCAAGCTTTTCGCCAAGGCCGACAAATTTGATGGGCTTTCCTGTAACCGCCTTGATGGAAAGGGCAGCCCCCCCCTTGGCATCACCGTCCAGCTTCGTCAGAACAAAGCCGGTGAGACCGAGCCGTTCGTCGAAACCGTTAGCCACATTAACAGCCTCCTGGCCGGTCATTGCATCGGCAACCAGGAGAATTTCCCTCGGTTCGGCAACAGCTTTGATACGTACCAGTTCTTCCATCAGCGCTTCATCGATCTGGAGCCGCCCAGCCGTATCAAAAATGACCGTGTCGAAACCGGAAATATGGGCATAGCGCAGCGCCTCACGACAGATATCCACCGGGTCCTGATCCGCCCGCGAATCAAAAACCTCCAGCGACAGCTGCGTGCCGAGGGTTTTCAGCTGCTGGATGGCTGCCGGACGATAGACGTCAGCGGGCACAAGCAACGGTCTTCGACGTTGATTCTTCAGGAACTTTGCGAGCTTTCCGCACGTGGTGGTCTTGCCCGAGCCCTGGAGACCGACCAGCATGATCGCGACCGGCGGTTTTGCCGCGAGGTCAAGGGAGTTGTCCTCTCCGCCGCCCATGAGGGAAACCAGCTCGTCGTGAACGATCTTGATGACCTGCTGACCGGGGGCGAGGCTTTGAAGAACCTGCGAACCAATCGCCCGCATTCTTACCTTTTCAATAAAATCCTTAACGACCTTGAAGTTGACGTCGGCTTCTAGAAGCACAAGTCGGACTTCACGCAGGGCGTCCTTGATATTCTCTTCGGTCATTACACCGTGACCGCGAAGCTTCTTGAATATCAGATCCAGTTTGTCGGAAAGGCTTTCAAACATTGGCTACCATGTACCCTGAATATCCCCGGAAAATCCGGGATCCCCGGAAAAAACGCGCAAAACCGCCCGTAAAGCGGTTTATACTAGATGACCGTTTCACTTTTTGTCAAGAAAATTATTTATCTATATCCTGAATCCGTAACGTCTTCAAGCCTTCGCCTTTGCGGAACGCCTCGGTTTCTAGCATTCGCGTGGGTTGAACCGACCCGACGAAGATCACCCGGCACAACACGCGCGAAACAGCATCAAAGACGCTCAAACCCCGGCATTCCGCTCGCCTCGGCATTCAGACATCACGGATTCAGGATACACAATCATTCAATCTGATCCGTTATGGAAACACAGCGGATGGCAACCCATGGAACACGTCCATTTCCAGTGTGGCTCAAAGGAGGAAATACCCTTTCTTCTCACACATCCATGCTGAAAGCAACCGCTTCCCGGACATCTTCGATGAAGACTATCCGGAGGTCGGCCTTTATCGTGGCGGGGATATCTTCCACATCCACCCTGTTACGTGCAGGAACAACCACCATCCTGACACCTGCCCGGTGAGCCGCCAGGATT
>CALABV010000092.1 GCA_937886325.1 uncultured Geobacter sp. | reverse complement strand
TGAGTCCATGCCGTCTCGCTCGTCGTCCGTTGATCGCGACAGGGGACAGTGTAGTGCGCGGGTGGTGTGGTATGAAAGAGATAAAGGTGATATTCAGCGATGATTCGACGGGAATCGTCCATGACAGCAAGCTCGATTCGCTGATACTTGCCGGAAAGATAAAGGCGTTTCTTCGTTCCGACGGCTGGGTCAGGATTGGGACCGACCGTATCCGTGAAATCCGCTTCCATGGAGCGGGCCGGGGAAAGAAAGAGGAGAAGAAGCCGCCCGCGTAGAGCACCGGCAGGGAAACGCTATATAGAGTTTCGCGCCCTGCCGGTGTAGTGGGTCATTGTCGTTGCAAAATTCCACTCATGCGACGGGCCGTCCGCCGCTTTCCTTCAGCTTGCCGTGCGCGAAGCGGAGCATCTCCTCCGTGGTCCGCCAGTCGATGCACTTGTCGGTTATGGAGACACCGTACCTGAGAAGGGACGGATCCTTGGCAAGCGGCTGGTTTCCAGCCTCCAGGTTGCTTTCAATCATCACTCCCGAAATTTTCCCCTCCCCGGCAACGATCTGTTCCACCACCTGCTCCAGCACCCGTGGCTGCTTTTCATGGTTTTTTTCCGAGTTGCCGTGGCTGCAGTCGACCATGATGGTCGGGTGCAACTGCGCCTTTTCCATGAGTTCTATGGTCTTCCGGATGTCTTCGGGATGGAAGTTGGCCTTTTTCGAGCCGCCGCGCAGGACCATGTGCACGTCCTGGTTTCCCGTGGTCTGGATGATGGAGGTCTTTCCCTCCTTGTTGATACCCAGGAAGCTGTGGGAGTGAAGCGCCGATTTCATGGCGTCGATGGCGATCTGGAGGTTGCCGTCGGTGCCGTTCTTGAAGCCGATGGGGAAGGAGAGCCCGCTGGCCATTTCCCGGTGGGTCTGGGATTCGGTGGTGCGCGCGCCGATGGCGCCCCAGCTCAGGAGGTCGGCGAGATATTCCGGGGTGATGGGGTCGAGCATCTCCGTCGCCACAGGAAGGCGCATGTCCGTGATGGCGCAGAGCAGGTTCCTGGCGATCCCCAGGCCCTTGGAAATCAGGTGGCTGCCGTTCATGTCCGGGTCGTTGATGAGGCCTTTCCAGCCGATGGTGGTGCGGGGTTTCTCGAAGTAGACCCGCATGATGAGAAACAGCTGGTCGGACAGCTCATCCGAGAGGCGGGCGAGGCGCGAGGCATACTCCAGCGCGGCCTTGGGGTCGTGGATGGAACATGGTCCCACCACCACCATGAGGCGCGGGTCCAGCCCCTTCAGGATATTCTTGATGTGCAGTCGGCTCAGGTTGACGAATTCGCCCGCTTCCTCGGAAACCGGGAAGACCTGCCGCAGGTCCGTGGGGGCAATGATGGGGGTGATGCCTCTGATTTTCAGGTTGTTGGTCTTGATCATGCGTGGTTCATTCCTTTTTCATGTGTGAGATAACAGCGCGGATTCGAAGGATCTTCGTTATTCGTTCTATTTTTGAATCAATACGGTTCAATCAATACGGCATCGAGATGTAGGGGCAACCCCATGTGGTTGCCCGCTTTTGGGCGGCCACACGGGGCCGCTCTTACAAAAAGTCGTGACATCTTGAATGCAAATTGGAGTCAGTACAAAAACATTGGCTTGCCGAGGACATGGCGCACCTTGGGCCGGTAGACGTCGACATCATAAAGTTCCGTAACATCCACCCGTTTCTGCCCCTGCATGATAGTGCTGATGGGAATATGGGTGTAGGTTCCTCCCTGGAGCGCGACCATGCGACCCGACGCGCCCTCTGCAATGAGGTCCATGGCCATGGTGGCGTAGTTGAAGGCGACCATCAGGTCCAGGGAGTCCGGGGCTCCGGAACGCATCAGGTAGGAGAGTTGCTGGTAGATGATGTGGGAACCGGTGAGCTGTTTGACGGCCTCGCTCACCACTACGCCGATCCCGCCCAGCTTGCGGTGGCCGTAGGCGTCTTCCTGGCCGTACTCGACAATCTGTCCGCCGATCATGGAGGCGCCTTCCGAAATGGTGACCATGGCGTAGTTGCTGGGGTTTCCCCTCTTGTCTTCCACGAGCAGCCTGGCGAGGCGTTCCACGTCGAAGGGAACTTCGGAGATGAGAGCACGGTCAACGCCGGAGAGGTAGGCCGAGATCAGGGATGTTTCTCCGGAGTTACGGCCGAACAGTTCGATGATTGCGATGCGTTCATGGGAGCCCGCGCTGGTGCGCAGGTTATGGATGAAATTGACGCTGCGGGTAACGGCTGTCGAGAACCCGATGCAGTAGTCGGTGCCGAACACGTCGTTGTCCATGGTCTTGGGAATGGCCACGACCGGAAACCCTTCCCGGTGGAGACGCTCCGCGTAGCTCAGGGTGTCGTCGCCGCCGATGGGGATCAGGGCGTCGATCTCCAGGTGCGACAGCACGGACAGGATGTGGGGGGTGAAATCGAACTTGTCCTTGGACGACGGGTCGTGCTCCTGCGTCCTGAGAAACTCGGGAATCTCCTTGACCCCCACCTTTCCGGGGTTGGTGCGGCTCGTGTGGAGGAACGTGCCCCCGGTCCGGTCCACGGTGCGGACAGCCTGGCGATCCAGAAGCACGGTATTCCGCGCGATCGACTGCGGGTCCGCGGGATTGCATTCCAGGAGCCCTCCCCATCCGCGCCGGATGCCGATGATGCGATACCCGTTTTCAGCGGCGCGGCCCACCAGGGTCTTCAGCGCCGGATTGAGGCCCGGTACATCTCCACCCCCGGTCAGGATTGCGACGGTTTTCTGTTTTTCAGCCATGGAAGCTCCTTTCTCCGTCGGATAATGAAACCCGTTCCGGCCCGAAGGGAAAAACGGACTGCCGAAACGATACCGTTGGATTTTATCACATGATTTTGCCGACGTGTCATTATTTTCCGGAGTTGTTTCTTGATTCGGATACCCTTTGGCTGCATACTGCGCGGAGATATCCGTAAGGAGGAACGATATGTATACACTGGAAGATGCGTTTCAATCGCTTTTCAGCGTCAATATGGGGGCGCGGAAGGGGGAAAGGATTCTCGTGTTCAGCGATACCATCCGTCCCGACGAGGAGCCGTCCGGAGAGGACGAGAGGCGGCGCCGGCTCCTCCAGGCGGCACGGGACGCGGCGGACTTCGCGTCGCGGTTCTACGGGAACGCCTCCTTTTTCTCCTTTCCCGCAACCGCGGCCTCCGGGGTGGAGCCCCCGGAGGACCTGTGGCGGGGAGCATTCGGCG
The DNA here is from genome assembly GCA_937886325.1 of uncultured Geobacter sp. Classification (GTDB taxonomy): domain Bacteria; phylum Desulfobacterota; class Desulfuromonadia; order Geobacterales; family Geobacteraceae; genus RPRC01. The sequence goes on along the minus strand of CALABV010000092.1, from coordinate 38,883 downwards.
ATTCGGTGGTTGATGCTCTCGTTTCCGGGGGGATCCTTCCGGCGCTCCTGGCAAAGCAGGCTACGGAAGATCAGATTGAACGGGCACGGGAAATCGCGCTGGCCGGGAGGGAGTCGGCCGCGGATGTGGTGATTGCCATGTCCAACAACTCGACCAGCCATACCCGCTTCCGTTCCCTGCTCAATCTGACCGGGACGCGCTTTGCCAGCCTTCCCCATTTCGATCCGGAGATGTTCTTTTCATCGATGCGCGTCGACTGGCCGCTTCTCGCGGAGCGCACAGAGCGTCTCGCGGAGCGGATCAACCGGGCCGCGGAGATAACCGTTGAAACCGGCAACGGCACCCGGATGCGCTTCGGCAAGAAGGGGAGGTCGGCAAAGGGCGACGACGGCCTCCTCACTAATCCGGGGAGCTTCGGCAACCTCCCGGCCGGAGAGGTCTACCTGGCCCCGCTTGAGGGAACGAGCGAGGGGGTGATGGTCATGGAGTTCGCGCCGATGCGCAGGCTCGGCTCTCCCCTGGAGCTGGTGGTGCGGGAGGGAAGGGTGACGGAGATCCGGGGAGACGAGCCGTACCGGAAGGTTCTGGAGGAAAGATTCGAAAGGAGCGATCTGAACCGGAACATCGCGGAACTGGGCATCGGCACCAATGATCGGGCCACGCGGCCGGACAATATCCTGGAGGCGGAAAAGATCCTGGGTACCATCCACATCGCCCTCGGCGACAATTCCGGCTTCGGCGGAACGGTGAGCACGCCGTTCCACGAGGACTTCGTCTTCTACGGGCCGACCCTGACCGCCGTGGGGGAGGACGGCGCGAAGGAAGTGCTGCTTTCGGAAGGGAAGTTGATGATCTAGATTCTTGTGCTCTTTCTGAAATCAGAGTCCCCCTCCCTTTTACGGGAAGGGGACGAGTTTACATTGCTCCTGTAACCGGAGACATCGCCACCTGGTCCCCATCACGCAGAACCGTGTCGGTCTCGGCCTCCCTGTTGTTCACGAAAATAATCTTGATTGCCTCCAGTGGCAATGAGAGCTTCTCGATCAGGTCATGGATGGTTGCCCCTTCCGGCAGTTCGTGCGCGGTGCTTCCTTTGTAATCACAGGCATCCGCCTTGACCAGTGTTGAGAAACATTTCACATGAACAGTAATTTTCGGGTGTCCCTGTTCCGAAGTCGGTTTCCCCTCATGTCTGAAGAAAAAGGATTTTGTCGCGCCGCACAAGGGGCAGACCCAGCTGTCCGGCAAATCTTCAAATGCCGTTCCCGGTGGAATACCCTGGGTGGGATCCCCCATCGCGGGGTCGTAGATATACTGGCACCTGCATTGATATTTGTCCATTTGCCTCCTCCCTTCCACCATTAGTCCTTCCAGTGGATGCATTCGACCGGGCACATGTCGATTGCTTCCGACTGGATCACGTCTTCCGATGCGCCACCGGGGTCGTAGCATTCGGCTTTCCCGTTGTCCGCCATGCGGAACACCCCTGGAACGTTGTCGACGCAAAGCCCGCAACTGATACACTCGTCCTGATCAACCCATGGTGTCTTTGCCATTTTTCCCCCTTTGCCGTGATACCGGCACCTTTGCCCCGTGGTAAGAGTTTATGCGCACACCTGACTGAGGAAAATTCCCTCAATCAACCGGCTGGTCTATTTAATAAGTAAAGCATGAAACTCGGTTTTGGCTTTGCTGTTATTGCTGAATGTCTTGGGGGAAATTGCTCGATTCCAGGTGGGTTACGTATATTTTGCAGTTGCTTTTGTGTCGGCAGGCCGGAATCTCCCGTCGATTCTTTTTGTGAAGAGAAGGCCGGGCATTTCTTACTTTAACAATTCCGATCCCTGAAATAGGAGGGGGATAAACCGTAGAGTTTTTTGAACTGTTTGTTGAATTCACTGAGATCGTTGAAACCTGATTTCAGTGCAATATCACAAATCTTCAAGTCTTTCCGCCGTAAAAGAGTTGCCGCTTTTCTGATGCGCAAATGAATAACGTACTGCATGGGCGTGGCGCCCATATACTTTTTAAAAATCCGACAGAAATGAAACTTGCTCATGCATGCTTGGCGGGCAATCTGGTCCAGGTGTATCGGCGAGACCAGGTTTTTTTCAATGAAGGCTATTGAACGGCCGATATTTTCGGGAATATGGCCGGAAAGATACGGTATTTCACGAGGATCCTGGAGATTGAAAGGAGAAAGGGGAGGGCTCTTATCCTGTGAAAGAGTACGAGGCAGATGAATGGCGTCGATGAATTTTCGCGGTTCCTCGTTTTCCTTCAGTTTTCGGTCCAGCGTATGCCTGTACAGTGCCATCTCTATGTTTGCATGGAGCTCTGAGGCATGAACAGGCTTGACAAGGTAAGCGGCAGGGGCAGTGAACTTGGCCTGCTGGATGAGGTGCTCCCGGGAATACGCCGTCAGAAACACGACGGGAACATCGGAGAAGGAACGGATGATTTCGGCGGCGTCTATGCCGTTGAGCATCCCCGCAAGCTCGATGTCCATCACGATGAGGTCTGGGATTCCATTTTTCGCAATCTCTACGGCCTCTTCCCCTGTGGCAACAGCAGCGAAACAAATGTATCCGAATCCCGACAGAATCTCTTTGAGGCTTGCAGCCAGAATCCCGTCATCCTCTACAATGAGAATGATTTCACCTGCCACGGGCGTCCCTCCTTCGTTCGCTGAACGTGAGAGCGAAGCGTGTTCCCCCTGCCCGGTCAAGACGGAGCTGCCCGCCGAGTTGGTGCTCTCCGAGCATGCCGACAAGGCGCAGGCCGAGAGACGGGCAGGATCTCCAGTCAAGATCGGGCGGCATTCCGACACCGTTGTCGGAAACCGCCAGTGTGCAGGCGTCATCCTCCATCAGCGCCGAGATCACTATTTCGCACTCTTCCGAACCCGGTCTCGGTACCCCCATGGGAAACGCGTACTTTATGGCGTTGGTTACCAGCTCGTTGACAATCAGCCCGATGGGGATGGCGGTATCCAGTCCCGCTTCCACGCCCAGCGCCTCCACGCGGCACCTGATGTAGGATCCCGCTCCATAGGAGTTCAGCAGTTGTGACGCCAGATCGCTGAGATAGGGCTGGAATTCTATCCGGGCCATGTTTTTGGACCGGTAAAGCCTTTCGTGAATGAGCGACATGGACAGTACCCTGTCGGAAAGCTCCTTGAGCGCGTCCAGGGCAGCCTCGTCCGTGATTCCCTCCTTCTGCAGTTCCAGAAGGCCGACGATGGCTGCCAGGTTGTTCTTCACCCGGTGGTGCACCTCCCGCAGAAGCACTTCCTTCTCGGCCAGGGACTCCCGCAACGCCGTTTCCGCCTCCTTGCGCGCGGTTATATCGCGCAGGATGACCTGGATTGCCGTTCCCTCTCCTGTCTTGAACGGGGCAGCGGTCTCTTCCACGTCCACGATGGAGCCGTCCAGGCGCAGGATTTTTCCTTCAATGAGCGGCGCTGTTTCTCCGTCAAGACAGCGCTCGTTCCGTGCCCGGAATGTGGCGTGATATTCCGGGAGCCTGAAATCGAAAGGATCCTTTCCCACCAGTTCGTCGGCCGACGACGCCCCGAACAGGCAAACCGCGGCCTGGTTCAGAAACGCGATCCGGTTGTTGCGATTAACGAAAACGGCGTCGGGGGACATCTCCACAAGGGAGCGGTAGCGGTCTTCGCTGCGGCGCAGCGCCTCCTCCGTCTGCCGCCGGCTGGTAATGTCCATGCAGATGCCGAGCATGCGCACAGGATTCCCGTGCCGGTCGCATACGGTCCGTCCCCGTGCGTTAATCCAACGTATCGTTCCGTCCGGGAGCAGTATGCGGAATTCGCTGTCGAGCATCGACCCTTCCCGGACTGCCGACTCGATCCGTTCAGTCGCCGCGTGCCGGTCTTCGGGGTGAAGCGCAGCGCGCCAAGAATCAAATCCGGCGATGTCTTTCTCCGGATCAATCCCGAACAATATGAACATCTCGGGCGACCATTCAATCCGGCCGCTTGCAATGTCCCAATCCCAGACCCCGGCATCGGCGGCGCTCTTTGCAAGGTCCAACCGCTCTTTGGCGCGACGGAGGGCATCTTCGGACTGCTTGCGTTCGGTGATGTCGTTCAACGTCGTGATGAACGTGACAGCGCCATCATCGTCCTTCACCGAGGTGTCCGTCACGCGCGCCCAGAATTCCGTCCCGTCCTTTTGTACAATCCGCAGGTCGTACGCCTGGCGTTCACCGGTCTCCATACGTTGTCCGCGGTGCAGTCGGTAGCTGTCCCGGTCCTGCTCGTGGACATACCGGCTGAACGGCTGTGCGATCAACTCGCCCCGCGGCTCACCCAGGAGGGTTTCGGTGGCGAGGTTTGCCTCCCGGATAATTCCTTGTTCGTCAATGGATATATAGCTGACCGGCGCCAGGTCATAGAGGTCGAAATAGCGTTTCCTCGCTGCCTCCAGTTCTTTCCGGCTTTGTCGGAGTTCCTCGTTCCGGGTCTCCAGTTCGATTTGATGGACCCGCAATTCGTGGAGCATTTGTCGAGCTTCTTCACACGACAGGTCTTCGAGCTCTTTCAGTTGCGGAGCCGTTTCTTCCCGAGCACTCTCTTCGTACTGTCGGCGTAATCGGGAGGTTTGATCCGGCCTGTCGTCCATGTCATCCATTGTCAGCCTCCGCCTGATAAGCAAATGAGCAAGGTTCCCTTAGTATTGAGCAATTTTATCAAAGTCGATGCCGCATTCAATGGTTTACTTGAAATGAGGCAACTTCATTAACGCCAATCTGCTACAAAGAAAGGAGCAAACCATGTTCAATCCCAAGAAGATTCTCGTGCCGACCGATATGTCATCCCATGCTGATAAGGCTGTCAGTCATGCAATTGAGATTGCCCGGCAGTTCGGGGGTGAACTTTTCATGCTTCACGTAATCCATGATTCGGTTCAACAATGCACCGTCGACTACTGCATTGAGTCACCTCTCGCGGAGAAACTGCAGAATGAACTTGTCGAAGCCGCCCGTAAAAATATTCGGGAGCAGGCGGAAAAGTTTCCCGGCGCCAAAGACATTACCATCACCACGGACGTTAAGATCGGCGTTGCCCATGACCGTATCCTGCAGGAAGAGGAGGAAAGAGGGATTGATCTCGTTGTCATGTCATCTCTCGGCACAACGGGGCTGGCGAAATATATGATCGGGAGCGTGGCGCGCCATGTGCTTCAGAACTCCAAGTGTTCTGTATTGCTGGTGAAATGATGGTTTCCGCTAGGGGCGCGACTTTCCAAAAACCAGAATCGGCAGTTGAGGTCGTCCGGAGAGAACGGAGGATGGCTTCAACTGCCGGAGCCGGGATACAATAGGGTGCGCATACCATGACCGACTGTTCTGTTGTATTTCGGTCACGGGAGAGGAGGATGAGCCTTGTCCTCAGACGAGAACACGGGAGCACTTTCCCCGTGCTGGAGAATCTCCGTCATTATCGCACTGATACTCGGGTTTTCCATCCTGATATGGATAGCTGTCAGGGCGTATCGCGATGCGCCGCCGATTCCCGAAAAGATCGTAAGAGCAACTGGTGAGACGGTATTCACCGGATCCGACATCCGGGCAGGGAGAGGTGGTTGTCTGGCTTCAGGGAGCCCGTGCGCTTGAAGAGGTGCTGTCATGGTTCCGGAGGGTCGCGTAGTCTCAGGCGAAAAGAGGAGGGTGTCGCGTGCGCTTTTATCACTCTATCTTGCCGCCCGCTTTTCCGACGATTTCGAATCCGCCATCCCCCAACGGTTCCTCGACGGCCTGCAAGATTCAGATGTTCTGATAGGCTTGGCATGCGCGCTTGCCGCCGGGATGTCGGGTTGAGTTGTCGATGTTCCCGGGAAAGCATTGCCTTCCCGGCGGAGTGTTCATTACAGATGTTCTGGTCTGCGATATTAGAAATTGAATTTCAATATCAAATATGGTATGCTTTCATCATGGCTGAAGTACTAGAAGAGTGAAGACTCTATGCGTTTCATATAAAGGATGCTCAAAGGAGGCAGAAGATGAAAGCCATGGTCAGTACCCATAAAATGCCATTCGGCGAAGTTAAGATAAACAAAAGTGAAAGGAAGTTGCTCGAACTCTCGAAACTCACCGATGAAGATCTTTATACCAGGATGGGAGTCGCGGGACGTCAGACGGTATCTTCGGTAAAACCCGGCAATGTATATCTGGAAAGCATGCACAGAGGTGACGTGGAAGGGAAGTCGCCGACTTTCTTCCGCGATGCAAAGATTGAACTGCCGGCTCCGGTATTATATTTTGACCCAAAGCTCGATGACCTGGAGGGAGGGCGAATGTTGTTCAGGTCGCTGGAAGAGCATTTTGATCGGCTTATCTGCGAAACAGTTTCGAACAGCCCACTTTACGGCTACAAGCAGGAGGCAATAAGGTTGGCGGAGCTGTGTGTTAAGGCGATAGAAAGAAAGTATCCGGAGGTTGACAAGAGGGTTGTGGAAACGTTTGTCGCAATCCGCATGAAGGGATTGTTTGCTGTTTGCACCAGATATTGAGAGTGGTGAGTCGGAAGAGAAAGCGTAAAGGGCGCTCAAGACAGCGCTCTTTATGCTTTTACGCGAAATTTGAAGAGGATTTTCACCCTGTCCCTCCCCCTTTCCATCTATCCAATCCTGTGGTAGTATCCCCCCCTTTTGAAAAATGCAGATACCGTCCATTAACTGAAGAGGTGCATTCCATGTCCCTGACCGATACCCACCATGCCCGTATCCTCGGCTGGATTACCGAGGAAAGCGGATTGAAGCCGTTCCAGATCGAAAACACCGTCGCCCTGCTGCGGGAGGGCGCGACCATCCCGTTCATCGCCCGGTACCGGAAGGAGCGTACCGGCGAACTGGATGAAGTGGCGCTGCGCGATATCGAGGATCGATTCTCCTACTACACGGAACTGGAGGAACGGAAGCTCACGGTGCTCAGGTCCATCGAGGAGCAGGGGAAGCTGACGCCGGAACTGACGACGAGGATTGCCGAGACACGCCTGAAGACCGAACTGGAAGACCTCTATCTCCCGTATAAGCCGAAGCGCCGCACCAAGGCGACCATTGCGCGGGAACGTGGACTGGAGCCCCTCGCCGACCTGATCGCTGCCCGGGAGCTGACAACCGGGACCCCGCAGGACGCGGCGCTCCCCTTTGTCGATCCGGAACGGGGGGTGCCCGACGCGGCGGCCGCGCTGGAAGGGGCCGGCCACATCCTGGCCGAGCGCATCGCGGAGGACGCGGACCTGCGCGCCTACGTCCGCCGTCTGACCGGGGAGCAGGGGAGCCTGGCGTCGCGGGTGGCAAGCGACAAGAAGGATGCTGTTACCAAGTTCGAGATGTACTACGACTTTCAGGAGCCTCTCAAGGATATTCCCTCTCATCGGATGCTCGCCATGCGAAGGGGGGAGAAGGAGGAAGTGCTGTTCCTGGCCATCGTGGCACCGGTTGAAGAGATCCTCTCCAGCCTGAAGGTGCGGTTTGTCCGGAGCGCCGGCATCTTCGGCCCGTTTCTTGAGAGGGTGGTGGAGGATGCCTACAAACGTCTCATGGCCCCTTCCATCGAGGTTGAACTGCGCCTGGAGGCAAAGCGGAAAGCGGACGAGGCTGCCATCCGGGTGTTTGCCGACAACCTGCGCAACCTGCTGCTGGCGCCTCCGGCGGGGGGCGAGCGGGTTCTCGGCATCGATCCGGGAATGCGCACCGGCTGCAAGCTTGCGGCGGTGGATGAGACCGGCCGCTTTCTCGGGCATGCCGTCATCTATCCCCATACCGGCGAGGGAAAGGCCGAGGCGGCGCGGAGGGATCTGATGAGGTTTCTGGAGGTCCATGGCTGCGGGATGGTTGCCGTGGGCAACGGCACCGGCGGACGCGAGACTGAGCAGTTCGTGCGGGAAGTCCTTTCAGCGGCCGGCAAAGGGGTGCAGGTCGTGATGGTGAACGAGGCCGGGGCCAGTGTCTATTCGGCCTCGGAGATTGCACGGGAGGAATTCCCGGATCTGGACCTCACGGTGCGTGGCGCCATCTCCATCGCCCGGCGTCTCCAGGATCCGCTCGCGGAACTGGTGAAGATAGATCCCAAGAGCATCGGCGTGGGCCAGTACCAGCACGACGTAAACCAGACCCAGTTGAAGAAGAGTCTGGACGCGGTTGTGGAGTCGTGCGTCAACTACGTGGGTGTGGACCTGAATACCGCTTCCCGGGCGCTCCTCTCCTATGTCTCTGGCCTGGGACCGTCCCTGGCCGGGGCCATCGTGCGCCACAGGGACGAAAACGGTCCCTTTGCGGAGCGCGCGGCTCTCATGGCCGTTCCCCGCTTCGGCGCTAAGGCCTTCGAACAGTCGGCCGGCTTCCTGCGCATCCGGGACGGCATCCACCCTCTGGACGCCACGGCTGTCCACCCGGAGCGCTATGCACTGGTGGAAACCATGGCCGCGGATCTCTCCGTTCCGCTGGCGGAACTGGCGAAAAACCCGTCACTGGCCGGACGCATCGACCTGTCGCGCTACGTGACCGAGAGCGTCGGTCTCCCCACCCTGCGGGACATTCTGGAAGAGCTGAAGAAGCCGGGGCGCGATCCCCGGAAAGAATTCCAGGCCGCCGCGTTCCGGGACGACGTGCGGGAAATGTCGGACCTCAAGGAAGGGATGGTGCTCCAGGGGGTGGTGACCAATGTAACCGCCTTCGGCGCTTTCGTTGATGTCGGCGTGCACCAGGACGGGCTGGTGCACGTGAGCCACCTGGCGGAACGGTTCGTAAAGGACCCCCACGAAGCGGTCAGCGCGGGGCAGGTGGTGAAGGTGAAGGTGCTGGCGGTCGACCGGGAACGGAAGAGGATCTCCCTTTCCATCCGCGAGGCGGAAACCGGTGGCGGTCAGCGGCAGAAGAGGGAAAAGAAACAGGCGGAAACAAAGAGAGAGGTTACGGGCGGAATCGACCTGAGAGGGTTGGAGAAAGCGGGGTTCCGGGTGAGGAAAGGCTGATTACCATGAAAGATGCTGACTCTCCACCGCAAAAGAGCGCGCTTCGCGCTCGAATCGGTTGTCCAGGTAGAAATTACGGCCGCGAACGAGCTGGACAAGACTTGAACCGCAATAGAGCGGAAAGAACAATATCCCCAACCGTTCATACTGCCGGACATGGACGTGTTCGTGGCTGCGATGGAAATCCAGCGCGGCGTGGCTCACGCCCAGGATGACGTGGCCGAAGGTGATGGCGGAGAACCGAAGCGCCCGCGGCAGTCGGGACACCGATTGGGGAATACGGCCGCCTGCGACTTCGAGAGTCCCTTCGATACCTCTGGCTGTTGAGCCGGAAGCAAGTGCGGCCAGGGCAAGTAGCAGCCCCACCAGCGAGCAGGGTGCGGCCCACGCGTAGCGAAGCGCCCTCAGGGTCGGCATCACAGGCTTTCCGCCTTGAAGGTGTCTCCCTCGCTCAGGTCTCCGGCTTTGAATCCCCTGGTAAACCAGCGTTGCCTCTGCTCGGACGTGCCGTGGGTAAAGCTGTCCGGAACGACGTATCCCTGCACGCTCTTCTGGATGCGGTCGTCTCCCACCGCGCTGGCGGCGTTCAGCGCCTCCTCGATATCTCCCTCTTCGAGCAGCTTCATCCGTTCGGCGTGATGAGCCCACACACCGGCCAGGTAGTCCGCCTGCAATTCAAGTCGTACCAGGTATCTCTTGAATTCCTTGTCGCTTACGCGGGAGCGGAGAGACATCACCTTCTCGTTGATCCCGAGCAGCGTCTGCACATGGTGACCCACTTCGTGGGCGATTACGTAGGCCATGGCAAAATCGCCCGGAGCCTTGAACTTGTCCCGCAGTTCGTTATAGAAACTGAGGTCGATATATACCTTTTGATCCCCCGGACAATAGAACGGGCCGGTGGCCGAACCGGCCATTCCGCAGGCTGATTCGACGCTTCCGGAAAAGAGGACCAGTTTCGGGTACCGGTACGTCCCGCCCTGCCTGCGGAATTGCTCCGTCCAGATATCCTCGGTGTCCGCCAGCACAACCGACACGAATTTCGCACGTTCGTTCTCTTCCGCCGTCCCCTGGTAGGTTGCGGCCGTTTCCGACGTGGCCGGTTGCGAAGCCTTCATCAGTTCGGAAGGATCGCCGCCCAGGAGATAGATGGCCAGCACGAGAAGTATCGTCCCTATTCCGCCACCCATTGCGACTTTGGGGGCAAGGCCCCGGCGGTCTTCGACGTTCGAGCTTTCCCTTCGTCCTTTCCAGAGCATGGCAACCTCCTCATTTTGTGACCACATTGGTTGGAAGACGATGTTTCTCTAAAAGTATACCTACTCGTATCGGATCTGGGAATTCTCTCCTTTTCATGTCGGGTCATCCTGAAAACGGCAGTTGGAGTCGTCCGAAAAGAACGACTCCAACTGCCGTTTTCGGTTCATGGATGACCGGAAGGGGTTGCGGTATCAGCCTTTGATACCTCGCAGTTCTTCTGCGGGAAGGGAGATCATCTGCGCGATTCTGCAGCGGCCGTCCGTATCGTGCACGGTAGTGAGCGTCAGCTCCGGCGCAGTGCTCGAAGCCTGATCTCGCCGGATTCCCATGCCGTCGACTATCAAGGTTTCCCGTCCACCCTGGAGATGGTTTTCGGGATGCCCCAGCACGTCGATGACGATATTCAGGTATGTCTCGAGCGTACGATCGTCGCCTCCGAGTTCCGACAGTTGGGACTCGATCCGGCGAAGGCTCTCTTCAAGGTCGCCGATGTCCTCGCTCAGGCTGGAATCGTTCCCGTTGAATCCCCATCCGCCACGGCGCAATACTTCGATTTTTGCCTGTAAGAGCGCGTTGCGCCGCTCCAGGTCCTTTCGTTCCGCCTTGGCGCTGGAGATGCGTTGCAGCGCGACACGAATCAGATAATCGAAGGCGCGTTTCTTGAGGAGAAGACGTGTCCGGTCTTCGTCCGGCGCGGGATCCATCAGGCGATGGGATTCGAAACTGACAGTGATCCGGGGAACATCGCGCATGACCCTGTCCCCGTCCATTTCCGCGCCGAAGCCCCTGTCTTCCCTCTTTTCCATGAACATGAGCGCGGTGACCATTTCGGCCCCTGCCCCCGGTCCGCGCAGGAAATCCCTCAGGTTCCGGTCCTTCCCGAATATTCCCCGCATTTCCGCCGTTGAAAGGAAAAAGACCTTGAGCCTGGGGTCGTTGCGGTACGAGTCCCCGTTTACCAGGAGGGGCGGGGGTAGTCCGTCCACCAGGGTAACCACATGATCCATGGCGCGCAGGACTGCAGGCCTCAGCTTTTTCCTGTAGCCCGATATCGCGCGCAGCCAGGGATCCGTCCCGTCAACGGCCCGCTCGATGGCCTTCCTGACCATATCCTCGGGGTAGCCGCCCGTGGTGTCGCCGAATCCGAAAATTGATTGCAGTAGCCGCAGCATGTCTCCTCCCTCGGTACTTTCTGTTACTCGTATGTTTTCCCTTGATACACGATCCAGCCGCCCTGATGATGCCCCTCCGGATCATGATGCGTCCAGTGAATGACCCCGCCTTTTCTGCTCCACTCGTACTCTCCATGGAAGGTCAGGGATTCACCCTTCACCAGATCCGGAATCCGCGGGGCGCTATCGATATTGTGGGCAATCAGCAGTCGTTGTCGTGACGGTAATTCCACGATACAGCGCTGGTGCCGGCTGCCTTCGTCATCGTCGGCCAGAACCTTGATGATGACTCCCTGCTGGGTGACCTGAAGGTTGCTCTGGCGGGTGTGATAGGCGTTTTCCAGAACGCGGAGATCCGTCAGAGTGTGTCGTTGAACGGCCGCGGACCCGGTTTCGGACGGGGAATGACTCTGTTGTCTGCATCCCGGGGAAAAGAAACAGCAGCATGCGCACAGGAAAAGTGTCGCGGATTTCCATGGGAGCCGTAGCGCGGCGTTGTTCACACCGGATATCCTCCAATCCGATTTTTCATCATCTTTCCGTCACCGGCCGCACTCCGTGCCGAAAACAAACTCCGGGTCCGCCAGCGCCTCCTCCGGCCTCGTGTACACATGGTCGGGGTAGAGGTCGTTCGCACAAAGGGTGTCCGGATCGTCCGGGCATGCGAGTCTGCCGAGCACATAGGTGGCATAGTTGATGCCGTGCCGCTCCCGGTCAGGCTCTACGCCCCCTTTTGCCGAGATCCGATCGGGATCCCCGTGATCCTTCAGATACAGTATCTTTTCGGTGGATACGTGCTCGAACTTGAACGGGTAGTCGGGCCACAAGCGCAGAAGTACATCCAGCAGATACTGCTGGGTTACCACATTTGCGTACATCTGGACCGCCTTGTTGGCCGTGCGCGGATCGGCCACGGCTCTGGCGCAGACGGCGCCGATATCATCGATGGAGTGGGTGGGAAACGCGCACTGCAGGTTCCCGAAGGTGGTAATCCTCTCGAACAGGCGCAGGTTGGGCAGGAAGTAGTCGAAGATGCCGCCCGGAAACAGGAGGGTCCACTCCAGTCCCGATGCGAAGACCTGCTCCTGGAATTCCTTCTTGGCGTCGAAGAGGGTTCCCACGCCGTACTCGAGTGCCCTGGTGTGGGTCCCGAATTCGTCGGGCACAAACCTCTGCACCTGCGCGCGCCGGGCAGCCTCAAGGATGGGAGGCTCCACTTCCCGAATCAGGCGCGCATTGGCGCGAAGGGCCACTACCGCCGTATCGCAGCCGTCGAGAAGAGCGGTCAGGCAAGCCACATCCGTGAGGTCCGCCTGAAAAACCGTGTGCACGCCGAGGTCTTCGAGGGCGTCCAATCGGGACATGTTGCCCGCGGTGCGGCCGCGCGATACGGCAAGCACCTCGTGTCCGAGACGCTTCAGTTCGCGGGTGAGCGCCCAGCCCACCTGTCCCGTGGCGCCGATGACGGCGATGTGTCGGCAAGAGCGATCGGGCATGAATTCACCTCCGTTTCCAGGCTTACTCCTTTTCCGGACCCCACATGAATGCACCGTTCCGGTCGTTTCCTTCCAACTCCACCCGCGCCAGTCCTTCAAAGAAGGGGCGGGCATCATCATAGGCCGCTTTGATCACCATCAAGCCCTGCTTGTTGAAATACCCCTCTTCTTTCCCGCCTTCACCGGAGCGAGACCTTCCCTGAAATAGTCCGAGTCCTTATACTGCGGCGCGATCGTTTTCTTTCCGGCAGTATCGATGAAGCCCCACAGTCCGCTTGAGCGCGTGTCTGTCGTCGACGATAATTCCGTACCGCTATTCGATGGCGTCAAGAAAGGGGGGAGTCGGCCGAATCAAGCGTTTCTCCGCAAGAGTGTGGGCAGGGTCACTATCTCTCACGGTACCTTCGTCGACCCCGATGCTAAGCATCAGGTCCTTCATTTCTGATACCATGGTTCCCTCTCTTTCCGTTTCTGTCGGTAATGTGAATTATAAGTTTTTTCCGAAAAAGGTCATCTCATTTTTTCAGGATTAATCGAAGCACCTTGCCCGACGGGGTGCGCGGCAGTTACTCCATGAACCGGAAAGGGGCCGGACACGCAAGGTTCGGGCCGCGTCAAGAAGTAATAGATTCCGGGATTCGGCGTCCGTAGCCAGAATGTGTTGCCATAAGTGTTCGACTTCGTGTGGTCGTGTTGTTTTGAGAAAACGCATGCTGGGGAGTGAGCGCTCGGTGCCATCCGCTCACAGTCTAGATCTCTTTCATGCGGATATCTCACCGGATTGTAACGGAGAGATATCTTGATAAAGTTAAAATTACAAACGATAGGGGTACATTTTCGGCTTATGGAGGTAGGAATGATCATCCTTGCCTATGACGGTTCGCTGAACGGCGACTGGGTATCCCGCTATGCCATTCGTTTCGCCGCTCACACAGGCAGTGTTCTGTCGGTGCTGACTGTGCGTGACGGGAGTGTGACAAACGAACAGATGGTCGGGAAACTGCGGCGTCTGGAGTATGAATGTCGAGCCATGGGTGTCGAAGCCGTCACTGATATTTTGCCTGAAGAGAGAGATGTCTGCTCCACCTTGATGAACCATATACCATCCGGAACGGGAAATATCGTGGTGTGCGGGACCAGGGTGCGATCCCGTCAACAGCGTTTCCTGTCGGGCACTGTTTCCGAAAAGCTTCTGAGAACCGGGCTCTTTCCGGTGATGGCGCTGCGAGTGGTGCAACCCGGTCTTCTCGGAGCGCCGCGCGACCTGCTGTTGCCCTTTTCCGGCCAACCCGGCTGTTTTGAGGAAGCCTGGACGTTTTTCCGTCTGTTGCTGCCGGATCTCGACCGTCTTTTTCTGCTGCGGTGGTTTGAGGTTAGCGCCATTAGGCTCCCGAACCTTTCCATGGCTCGGCGTGATGCAATGCGGCAGATTGGGGAACGTTATCTTGCTGAGATTGGAGAAGAGATTATCCGGCGAAGCGGTGACAGCATGTTTCGTCTTGATTGGAGAATAGGGGTCTGCGACGATTGGGTAAACGAAGTGCTTGTTCAGGCCAGTCGTCTCAAGGTGGGAATGGTGATGCTCAGCGCGTCCGAAGGCCTGTTTGACCATCGATTTCTGCACGGCAATGATCTGGAGCGGCTCTTGCGGGGAACGCCATGCGACGTGGGGATCTATCGAAGTCTATGAGCGACTTGCGGCAAATTCATCAATTGGCGCCTGAGGACGTTTTCGGGTATCTGGTGAGCCGAAGCGAAGGTTTGCGGCCGTACGAAGTGGAAGAACGGATTCGTGAAGTAGGCCCCAACAGCGTCGAGGTGCGGGATCCCTGGAAGTGGCCTCGGACGCTTTTGCGACAGTTCACCAATTTTTTCACCATCTTGCTCTTTCTGTCCTCAGCAGTCTGCTTCTTGGCTGATAGCATCAAGCCTGGTGAAAGCATGGTTGTCCTGGGGTGGGCGCTGGGTGGGGTCGCGCTGCTGAACGCACTGTTCAGTTTCATCCAGGAATATCGCGCCGAAAGAGCCATGCAGGCACTGCAGCAGTTTTTGCCCCAGCGCGTACAGGTGGTACGCAACGGTGTTGTCTGCCGGATACTGTCCGAAGAACTGGTGCCGGGTGATGTGCTGGTAATCGGGGAGGGAGACCGCGTTCCGGCTGATGCGCGGCTGGTAGAATGCGAGGACCTGGTGGCGAATAACGCTCCCCTGACCGGAGAGTCCAAGCCGGTCAACCTTACCGAGTGCTCCATGGAAGGTCGTCTCATAGAAAGCCGCAACATCGTTTTTGCCGGTTGTGCGATTCTGAAGGGACAGGGGCTTGGGGTGGTATTCGCCACCGGCATTCGTACGGAGTTCGGAAAGGTAGCCCACCTTTCCCAGGCTATCCACCGCAACTTATCCTCACTCGAGAGGGAAACGGCGCACATGGTACGAGTTCTGGCTGTTATCGCGGTGGCCATGGTGGTGGCCTTTTTTGCCTACGGAGTGGTAAGCGGGCGGTCGCTGTGGGTCAACCTGGTGTTCATGATGGGGATCATCGTTGCCAACGTCCCCGAGGGCCTGCTGCCTACCTTTACGCTGTCCCTGGCCATGGGGAGCCTGCGCATGGCTCGCAAGAACGTGCTGGTCAAGGGTCTGAGCGCAGTTGAAGGGCTGGGGGCGGTGCATGTGATTTGCACCGACAAGACCGGCACTCTGACCTGCAACGAGTTGCGCATAACAAATATAACGACGCCTGACGGCGTGGACGGAACCCGGGACGCGGCAGTCCATCGCAGATTGCTGGGGTTGGCGCTTGGAGCTTGTTCCGTGCGGGCAACTGACGAAGGGTTCAGCGGCGATCCCCTCGATGTAGCGGTTGCCCGCGCCTGCCATGAACTGGAAATGGATGTCGCCGAAGTGCGCGGAGCAGTTGAGAGAGCTTTTGCCTTTGATGCCGGGAAGCGCCGGTCGGCGGGTATTATGGCTTGGGGAGGGCAAAGGGTGTTTGTCGTCAAAGGGGCTTGGGAAGCTTTACGACCGCTGTTGTCCCGGGTGGAGATGGGGAATGGCGGACGCTCGGTTGCCGCAGATGTCCAGGTACTGGATATGGCCGAGGCAAACATGAGACTCATGGCTGCGGCTGGCTTGCGCGTCATTGCAGTGGCTTGGAGGGAAATTGAAGAGGAAAACGAGGCTGCGGACCTCCCATGTGAAGTGCTGGAACAGGGGCTTGTCCTCAGCGGTTTTCTCGGCATCGAAGACCCGGTCCGCCCCGAGGCGCCGGCGGCGGTGGGCATCTGCTCCGAAGCCGGTATCGATGTGATTATGATTACCGGCGACCATCCGGATACCGCACTGGCTGTTGCGCGTAAATGCGCCATCGTTTCCGGCGTCGATGATGAAGTTCGGATTCTGACAGGAGATGTACTGGAAAAGATCACGGAGCGGGATCTGATTGCCAGGCTGGAGGGCGGCCTGCGCATTTTTGCCCGCACCACTCCTGAACAGAAGATGAAAATCGTCGCAGCCCTGCAGTCCATGGACAAGCTGGTTGCCATGACCGGAGACGGGGTCAATGACGCGCCCGCGCTCAAGGCCGCGGATGTAGGCATTGCCATGGGGCGCAGCGGCACTGACGTGGCGCGGGCTTCGGCGCAGATAATCCTGCTGGACGACAACTTTGCCTCGATCGTCGCCGGTGTGGCGGAGGGTCGTACGGTCTTCGCCAACATCAAGAAATTCACCAACTATGTACTGGTCAGCAACGGCCCGGAGATTCTGCCTTATCTCATCTACATCCTGCTGCCGGTCCCTCTTGCCCTCACAGTGATCCAGATCCTGTCCATCGATTTGGGGACCGACATCATCCCATCCATGGCGCTGGGCCAGGAGCCGCCCGATCCGGAAGAGATGCGCAAGCCGCCGCGCCGGCGCGAACAGCGATTACTGACCCCCGCCTTGATCTGCCACAGCTACCTGTTCCTCGGTCTCCTCGAGGCTGCGTGGTCACTTGGACTATTCTTTCTGGTACTGGTGCAGGGTGGCTGGCATTACGGACAGGACTTGGCAATGTCCGATCCCCTGTATCGTTCTGCAACGGGTATAGCCCTCGCCACCATTCTACTCATGCAGATTGGCAACCTGATTGGCAGGCGTTTTGAGCGGCGTTCCGGTCTGGATTTTGGGGTGCTGCGCAACCGCCTGTTGCTGGGCGGCATATTTGTCCAGATTCTGTTCAGTTGGGCATTGCTGTATACCGCACCGATGCAGCGGGTACTCGGAACCGGTCCAGTGTCCTGGCGGATCTATGCTTTGGCCTGGGTTGGGATACCGTTGATTTTTGGCTTGGATTATCTGCGTAAGCGGCTGCTGATAATTCGTGAGAAGCATTGAGTGGAAAGCCATTTGCTTTCCGCGGCGGGCTGCACAGACATTTGACAGTATTGGTGCGAATGTCTCGCAGGTGATAGTGTTACGGCGCTGAAATGCATGTGTAACAGGTAAAGAAATCAAAAAAATCTGGGGTCGCTTCAAGTCGACCCCAGATCCTTCCTGTGAACACGGCAAGTAACGAGAATAACAGTTTGTACTACTCGACGGGTTTGTGTTTGTATGTGGCTTTCCAGTAGAAGTTTTCGGAAACCGCTCGTTTACCTGATATTTTTACCTTTCTAGTCAATGGCTCACCGAACATCTCCGCCGTGACCTGGTAGACGCCGGCCGGAAGCTTTGCCAGAAATCGGGGACCGTTGGACACGGCATCCAGTACCGTCTTTCCTTTCTTGTCGGCTATCCTTACCTTCACGTCCGCGAAGAATTCACCCGTCTCCTTCGCTGCAAACAGGAGCCTGAGGTTGTAATCGCCTTCAACCTTTCGCAGGTAGTCCGTCTCTCTCATCCCCACGCCGCCGCTTATAAAGGTTATTCCACCCTCGGTTTTTGGTTTCAGGATTGGTTCCTCCCCGTACACGGGAAAACATACCGACATGGCGACAAAAAAGAAGAATGCCGTAAGAGCTTTCGTCATCATTTTTTCACCTCCTCCCTGTGAATAGTCATTCAAAGAGGATATTTCTTGTAACATTATAAATATAGCGCTTGAAATGTCGTTTGCAAGGAACTTTCCATGCAAGATGGGATATTTATCAGCAATATTAAATTGTTAGTGTGCATGTGTATGTGCTCTCGAAACTAGTCCCCCCGATCCTTGCGGAAGTTGGCGAATGATCTGTCCCATGTCCGCTCTCCGGCTGTGGTGAAGAAGCATCCGGGGATTTCGTTTTTTTTCCTGTGATACTCGACGCACTTGCAGCAGTTGCCCCTCTTGTCGCAAGTTGTGTACGTGCAGGAGCAGTTGCTGATATTTCGCAGTGCACTGCATTCCATGGTTTTGCCCTTTTCTCTTGTCTTGTGGCACTCCCATCGTCGCCGGCATGGTGCAGGCCTACTTGATGAAGTACCCTGATACGCGCCACACGCCATCCTTTTCAAGCATAGGCGTTACGGTTTCGATTGCGGACTTTTTGTTCTCGAAAGAGGTCTCGAAGGTAATAACCACATACTTTCCGTCAGGAGCTCCGGGCAGGGATGTCTTGTATGCCGTGGACCGGACCTTTCTTGAGACAAGCCCGCCCAAAGGCTTCCTGAAAGAGAGCATCGACTGCTCCCATTGCTCCCTGGTGACGGCATTTTTGAAGTATGCGGCCGCGGTCCGCCAGCTGTCCGCATACTGTCCCTTGTCCACTAACGAGAGCCATTTCTCGGCGCCGGCGACGGCCGCCTTCTCATTTCTCAAGTCCTTTGCCGCGGCAATCCCGCCCGCGAGCAGGAGACCGAGAACAAACAACACCGCGATTCTCGGGATCATATTCGCCCTCCTTGGTACCGGGATTTTGACTTCACTGAGAGTTCACCGTATTTTTCACCCATCAGAACGTGTTTGTAGCTGCCCTCGCTTTCCCGTGGGACGGTCAGCGCAAACGTGACCTTGCTTTGAAACAGCATCACGAAATCCGAACCGCCGAACAGGAAGTAGCCGAGCATGTCTCCCTTCTTGACGGTCGCGCCAACCTTGACGGCATCTTCAAAGTTGACGGAGGAGACCTGCGACATACCGATCGGCAACAACGCCACCAGGCCATACTCTTTCGTCTCGATAATTACGCAGCCGCGTGTCTCGATCATTTGCCAACCCGGCGTATTCGAGTCAAGAACGTATCTCTTGATTCCGGGATCCCACGTGATGATTCCGCCGGCCGCATCATCAGCCGGGATGATGCGAACTTCCCGTATGGTTCCGTCAACCGGAAAATGATAGCGGTGATAATCATTTACATCGAGGAAGGTATGGGTCAGCGTGCCGTTGGCGAAGGCATTCCCGTAGGCGCTCCCTTCACCGATGAGTTCGGCGATGGACCTGAAAACCCTCGATTTTATGGCAACGCCTTTCCTGTGAACGATGTGGGAGTTTTTGTCTATCTTCCATACGCCCTGGGGCTTTGAATCGGCGGGGGAGGATACGATGGAGGGAACATCGGGAGACGCGATCGGGCGTTGATCAGGAGATTTCAGATACCGCGCGAAAAAAGCATTGAAGGTCTTCCAGTTTGAGGGATCTTCGTACCACCCTTTCCTCAATCCGAACCGTTCATCTTGCAGGGCTTTTTTGTAGTATTCATCGTTCCACGACACTTCTTTGCTTAGATAGACGCCCCACTCCTTGGTGAAATTGATCATCCATGTGCGATACGGTTCGTGGTATTGCAGGGAATTGTTGTAATATCCCTTGCCTTTCAACTCGGCAAGAGGTTGATCATTGACGAAATAGAAGTAATCCAGGCTCTGATCGATCTGATCGTACAATTGTGAGTACGGACTATCCCGCAGAATCGACCAGGGCATTGCCCTTGACGCCCAATCAATAAACGCATAGTACTCTTCCAGGGTCTGTGCCGGGTTCGTTACCTTGTCCGGATTGATTTTCTTCGCTTTTTCAATTGCTTTGATAAGCAGTCTTTTCAGTTGAGCGTTATGCTCCACCATGGTTATGAATTGCTGTGCGGATGGTGCGTACCGTGATTGTTCCGACGTGTCGGCCTGTCCAATAGTGTTGAAGCTGACCAATAAAGAGAAAGCAAGGACCGACAGTACCCGGGCAAAAGAATATGCTGTTCTCATCTCGTTCCTCCTTGTCTGAAATACTATTTCTCTTCATCTTCCCCGTTATTTACGCGTAATCCCCAGATCTTTCTTGACGGACTTGATGTAGCGACCGAATGCCTTGTCCTTTTTCCGCTTTTCCTGATACGACAGATCGTGAAACTCCGATTCACTCCTGAGCTTGATGAAGTTCTGATAGTGGGCCCGATCGAGACTTCCTTCCTTAATCGCTCTCAACACGGCACAGCCCGGTTCGTTCGAGTGGGAGCAGTCGCTGTATTTGCATTTCGACGCTAACGCATGGATATCGGCAAAACTGACGCCCATTCCCTCCTCTGCCCCTAAAATGCCGAATTCACGCATACCCGGGGTATCTATCAACATCGCGCCATTATTCAACTGAATCAGCTCGCGACGCACCGTCGTATGCCGTCCCTCGCCCGTACCGCTTACCCCTCTGGTCTCAAGCCTATGACGGCCAATCAGCCGGTTGATCAAGGTACTCTTGCCCACCCCCGATGAACCGAGAAGGCAGTAGGTTTTTCCGGCGTGCAGAATCTGCCGCAGGCAATCAACACCTTCACCGGTGACGGTACTGAGCGTGATTACTTCGGAATCTATCCCGGCGCCTCTGATGTCCCCTATCAGTCGTTGGAGATCTTCAGGACTGACCAGGTCGGTTTTCGTGAGAACAACGACAGGATGAATATGCCCGCTCCTGACCATGACCAGGTAACGTTCAAGCCTGTTGATATTGAAGTCGAAATGACAGGACTGGACGAGCAGGGCTGCGTCGATGTTCGAAGCAATCATCTGGTATTCAATGGTATCTCCCGCGGCCTTGCGGCGCAGAACCGACTTTCTGGGAATAACGTCATGAATTATACCAAACATATCGGAACTGCCGTGCTGAATGCATACCCAATCTCCAACACAGGGAAAATCAACCGACTGCCCGGTCACATGGAGGAAACGGCCGGCAAGTTTTGCGCGATATTCACCGGACTCGTCCAGTACAAGAAGTTGTTCGCGGTCCACGGCAACAACACGCGCAAGGCGGTGCCCTGCCGGTACTCTCTCCTGTGCCTGTTCGGCAAACCACTCATCCCATCCCAGTTGATTCAGTTGTTCGGAAGCGGAGATCATCTGAAATACCTCACAATGTGCAAGTTTGTTTTCTCATTGCTTTTCATCGGGTCTTGCCATCCGGCCAATAAAAAGGATGGCATTGGTCTTCTTGTGGCGTATCAGGAATAGAAAAGGCTTGTCTGCGCGGAAAACCGGGGTGAAGGGTACAATGTCCGGAGCAGCTGCTGCGGCCGCCCCAAAAAACGTGACGGCCGCGGCCACGGTGCCTTCTTCATTAACCTCCAGACAGGCGTTGTGTAGTGCATCAGTGATAAACAATCGATGGTCCGGATCGTCACCGGCGCAGAGAGCGCCGAGTTCGGCGCCTCCGGAAAACCGAGGATCCTTGAACATACGGACAATGCCGAGACTCTGCAGCGGCCGTTTCAGATCATAGCTTGTCTTCAGCGTGAATTTCGGCAGAAAGACCTCGACTTCTCTTTTGCGTAACGATCCGATCCATTTTTCGATATTCTCGAGGGTGAGCTTCTTGTTCAAAGCGGTAAACCCGTTGATGGAGCGTGGGACGAGAATAACCATTGATATTTCTCCGCCCTTGTATGTCAGTTCGAGGACCAGAAAACCCATTGCGTCGGGATACAGCTTCTTTTCGTTTCCGACGTCGTCATCCGCAACTTCCTGAGGAGTGTCGAAGGGTGTCCCATTCCCCTTGAAGGCGGCATAACCGACTGATTCGAAGGTTCCGTGCATCATGGGTACTGTCCTTTTCGTGCCATTGAGGAGGAAGAAATCATGGTCCCTCGTTTCTTCTTTCCGGAAGATCTCCTCCCATTCTCCCTTGAAATAGACGGCATTAACCAGCGCCAGCCTGGTTGCTTCATTGATACCGCCTTTTGCGACCATCTCTCGTATCTGGCCATGGGTTTGTTCTTCGATTGCATGATTAATCTTTTGCCGCATACCCTCCGGATCATGGATAAAATCAGCGGCAATTACGGCAGCAGCGCCATAAAGGCGCTTCATTTTGTTGACATAGTTTTGATTGAGCGGATATGTCCGTTCAGCCCACAGGGTATTCGCCACCCGGAGTTCGTATTGATCGACCTGTGAAAGAAGACGGTTCAGTTCATCCGCATCTGCCCGCGCCTTGGCTGCCAGGTCGATACCTTCCTGATAATTTCCCCTGCTGTCCGACTCCTGGATACGTTTGTTCGCCTCAGCGAGTTTTTTGCGTAAAGCCTCTATTGTGATGCGAATATCAACGGGTACTGGACGATATGTCCCGCTGATTTCTCTGTTGAATTCCGCCATCCCGGCATTGATCCGCCCGGTGTCCCAGGGCGAAATGCGCGCTTCCGGACCTTTTTGGCGGAGGTTGGCCGGATAGCGCATGGCGCGGCCCAGTTGTTCCGCCGTTTCTCCCCGGGCGCCTTCGGCCACCAGGGTCAGCGCGCCGGCAATGGAGTAGGGAGAAAAAAAGACGTTCCCCCCATCGTCAGAACCGGCCAATTGCTGATACACGTCGAATGCAAAGGCGTTGCCGGCTGAAACCGCTTCTCGCACGCCTGCCTGGTCGGAAAGGTGAGCAGGAATAGTTTGAGCGTTTGCAACCTTTGACAGCGGTACAGATGATCCTTGAACAATCAGTCTGGAATATATCAGATAGACGGTAATCCAGACTGCGATGGCAAGGGCACTACCGAAAACAAGGAGTTTCATATGCATGTTCCTCTCTGTTTTTTACGGCTGAATGTCATGGCGAACATGTAAGCACATCTGCCCAATCGGTTCCGGGGTTATCCGAAACGATAGACCAGGCGCCCGTTCTGGTACAGTTCTATGGGGCCGTCCTGAGAAACCTTGATGACCTTGCCGAAGTAGGACGCGGCGCTGGCGGCCGTGGTGCGCCCTCCGCCGGTGACCACCTCCCGGGCATAGGATGTGTCGAAGATGAACCCCGTCTCCATCAGCCGCCCTCTCTCGTTGAATACCGTCATCCCGTCGGCTGAGAGGATTCGCAGCAGGATGCCGGCTTTTTTCAGATCGCTGATGGTCCGTTTCCTGACCTGACCAACCAGAAGGCGGCCGATCGGGTCATCCCCTCCCACCGAACCTTTATTTAGCCGGGCAAGATTGCGCGCACCCTTGCTGTATATGAGGACGACCGTGCCGAGCCTCTCCTTGGAGAGCGCATACACGGACCACAGCAGCTCATCGATGGACTCGGTGTCAATGCTGTCGGACAGGAACGAGCGGAAGATATCCGGGTCGAAGATTGCCCAGGCGCCCTTGCGCCGCACCAGCAGTTTGGCCGGGCTGACCAGCACCTCGATCTCCGAGGCGCCGTTTACCGTCACGGCAAATGCACCGTGCCCGGCGCGCCTGACCAGGGAGAATATCTCCCGCTGGGTAAGGAGTTCTATGTCAATCGGCATAACAGTGGGAGAGGTGCGGAGGATGCCGGTAACCTGCATCTGGATATTGGCGACGAAGAAGAGGTTGGTGCCGTCGACGATGCGGTACGGCAGCGGGTTGCGAAAGAAATGGGGAGATATGTCCTCGTGCGGATTCAGG
The DNA here is from genome assembly GCA_937886325.1 of uncultured Geobacter sp. Taxonomy (GTDB): domain Bacteria; phylum Desulfobacterota; class Desulfuromonadia; order Geobacterales; family Geobacteraceae; genus RPRC01. Next base: position 15,151 of record CALABV010000092.1, on the reverse strand, counting down.
GGAATCAGGGTGTGGTTTCGTTCCCGCACCATCTTGCTCAACAGGCGGGGCGTGGTGCGGTGTACCAGAAACCCGGTCGTAGCGGGCTTGCCTTCATAGCGCTGGTACGAGAGATGTTTCAGCAATTGGATCAGCTGCTGGATCGGCCAGAAAGCCTTGCGGTGGTCGCCGCGCAGCGAGCGGGCAACGGTGATGTCCATGATCGACGCCAGCAGCGCGGTGCGGAAGTGCGCCACGTAATCCTGCTGCTGAAAACCGCTGAACAGGCCCGAGAAAGCGGTCAGCAGTTCACGGCAGAAGAGGGTCTCGCTGCGGGTGAAGGGGATGACCTCCCTCCGGGCCAGGAAGCAGTATGCGCTATCTTCGATGGAGAGGCTTTCGCTGATGGTTGTCTCGTCGGCCTCGTTCTCGGCGGCGCCGGGAAGCAGTGCCACAGAGGCCCCGCCGAGAAATGAGCTGATATTTTCCTTTATGGCATCGAATACGGCAATCGGCATGATATGTTCTCGTAGGAATTTCTGGAAAATACCCGTGATCCTGGTGTGGCGGAAAATCCTGCTTGTGACAGGCCTGTCGTTGGGGGTGATTCACCAACACTGCCGGTATCGACCCCAAACCTCTCTCACTGCCCGGCCTGCCAGCTGCTTTTCAATCCCTGGACAATATCACGGCTGATGCCCGCGACTCCACGGCTGAAAGCCGTGACCACTGCGTCATAGCCGCTGCCGGTTACGGCTTCGCGGCGCCGCGATCTGCCGTTGCCCGCCGGCCGGTCATCCGCCCGGCGGATCGCCCAGAGCGCATCCAGTTCCACATGATCTCCCGCGAACTCAAACAGCCTCACATCCACGTACACCTTATAATCAGCCGAGAGCGATACGGCCTGCGGATAGCTCGACACCTTGTCCGAGGCCAGCAGACGGGAAATATTCTCCGCAATTGTCAGGGACAGGGCGTCCTTCAAAGGCTCCGCCCAGCGATGGGTTTCCAGCAGTTCCACCTTTGCGGCATCGCTTCTCACTACCAATTGGGGACGGTTAACCAATTCCGGTATGGTCACCGAGACAATCGCCACCGACGGGATAGTGCCGGCCGCAGGGCTCTCGCTCCGGTGCGCTACGGGCGTCAGTGTATAAAAATGCGAGCGCGGCGAACTGGCGCAGCCGGACAGCAACAGCAGGCTGCCTGCAAAAAGTGCAACCAGGGAAACGACCGGGGCACATCTCATCGTACGTCCTCCTTCTTGCCGCTGATCAGCGCTTCGGGATGACGCTCAAGGTAATCACCGAGTACCCGCAGCGACTGGGCGGCGCGGCCGACCTCACGCAGGGTGTCACGCAGATCCTGCTGAAGCGGGGCATCCGCGGAGAGTGTTTGTCGCGCTCCTGCCAGCGCCTTGTCAGCCTCTTTCAGGGTCTTGCGCGCATCCTCCAGCATCAGGCGGGTTTCCGGGACAACCGTAGTGTCAACATTCTTGAGCAGCCTGTCAGCGTTCTTAAGCGTTTCCGTCAGCGATTGTAACGTCTTGCGCGCATCCCCGGAAATTTCCTCCAGCGGCAGCTTCTCCATTTTCTGCACGATCTGCATCAGCATGGTCTGGAACTGCTCCATGTTCCCCAGAATGGTGGGGAACTCGGGCGGATTCTGAGACCAGTTGACCCTGGCCGGCGCCGCCTTGGGAAAGAAATCCAGCGCGATGTACAACTGGCCGGTCAACAGGTTGCCGCTCCTGATCTGGGCGCGCATGCCGTTGCTGACCAGGGCATTGATCATTTCCCGCGAATTCCGCCGGCCCGGCAGACTGGATTTGGTGCGGTAGCTGGCGCGCAGGCGCTCCGGATAGAACTTTACCTCAACCGGCATGACAAACCGTTTTTTGCGCGTGTCAAGATCAACGCTGATCCGGGAGACCTCCCCCACCGTAACACCGCGCAGATCCACCGGCGCGCCGATTGCAAGGCCGCGCACCGACTCCTTGAAAACCAGCAGGTAGGTTTCAACGATACTGTCGATTCGCTTCAGCGCCTCTTCCCTGGTGGTGAACAGCGTAAAAACACTGTTGGCGGGAGCCGGACCGGCATCGGCTTTGTCGTCGGGCGTCTGCAATGCGATACCGCCCAGCAGCAGTGAAACCATTGATTCCGAGTTGACCCTGACGCCGTTGGCGTCCATGGTGAAATCGATCCCGCTGGCGTGCCAGAAAAGGGTGTTGGTCTTCACGAACCGGGCATAGGGCTTCCGGATGAAGATAGTTACCGTAACCCCTTTGCCATCCCTGTCAAGTTCGTAGGCGATGACCTCTCCCACCTGCATGCGCCTGAAAAACACCGGCGATGTGACGTTCAGCGAACCGACATTCTCCGCGTGCAGCTTGAACTGGGTGCCCGGCTCGTCCATGGTCACGACCGGCGGATCCTCCAGGCCGGTAAACTCCAGTTGGGAGTCCTTTGACGTTCCCACATCCATACCGATGTATGATCCTCCCGTCAAGGTGCCCAATCCCGAAACGGTGCCCCCGGAAATGCGCGGCCTTACCACCCAGAACCGGGTGTCTTTCATCAGCAGGCCTTCCGCGTCTTTTTTGAATTCCGCGGTGACCACCACATGGGAACGGTCTTTCGAGATGGTAACGCTTTTCACCTCTCCTATCTGCACGTCCTTGTATTTGATCTTGGTCTTTCCCGATTCGATCCCTTCGCCGCTCACGAAGGTGATGGTTATAACCGGTCCCCGGTTCAAATACGACGTAATCGCCAGGGACAGGCCGATCAGGGCGGCAATGGCCGGCAACAGCCAGATCAGGTGGGACGCCCTGCGGCGGTGTTTGTCCACGATGGCGTCGGGAATTTTTTCCAACTCAGGCGGTGGATGCGTGTCAGACATATCAGCTCTCTTTCTGCAAAGGATCCCAGATCAGCCGCGGATCAAAGCGCATGGCGGCGAACATGGTCAGAACGACAACGGCGCCAAAGGCGATCGCCCCGGGTCCGGCCTTGACGGTTGCCAGGGACTGCATCTGCACCAGGGCTGCCAGCAATGTTACCACATAAATATCCAGCATCGACCAGCGGCCAACCAGCTCGATCAGACGGTACAGGCGGGTCCGTTCAGCCGGATGGCGCGTTGAGCGTTTCTGCACCGAGATGAGCAGCCAGGTCAGGGTCAGCAGCTTGAACAGCGGTACCACGATACTGGCGATGAAAACGATCACTGCAATTCCCATGGAGCCGTTCTGCCAGAGATGGACCACTCCGCTCAGAATGGTGTCCTTGCGGTAGCTTATCAGGGAACCTGTCTCCATGATGGTCATCAGATTGGCGGGAAGATAGAGGATGTAGGCCGCGATAAGCAGCGCCCAGCACTGCTCCACGCCATGGGGCTTGCGCGTATGCAGCCGCGTGGCGCAACGCGGACAGCGGGCTCCGGCGGTCTCCGCTCCGATCCGGGAAACCAGGCCGCAGACATGGCATGAGCAAAGCCCCAGGCCGGCAGCAGTCTTGCCATAATACTTCATGTCTGTTTTCCCTCTCGGACGCGCACCTCTAGGCACGTCCAGACATCCCTCGGGTTAAAGGTGGCGGCAACCGCGGCCAGCAGGAACGTTACCCCGCCGTACGACCAGAGCGCTACCCCCGGGATAATTCGAAAATCGTCGGTCAGTTTAACCAGGGCCACCAGAATGCCGAGCATGAACACCTCAACCATTCCCCAGGGTTTCATACCCTGCAGGAAGCGCATCAGCGGGGCCAGGCCGGCTGGAACGCGCCCCACGGTAAGGGGAAGCAGCAGATAGATCAGCAGGGACAGTTCAAGGGAGGGAACCACAATGGCGGTGATGAAGACGAGAGTGGAGATGAAGTGCATCTTCTGATCCCACAGGGAGCGGACCGCGCCATACAGGTTGGTGGCCGCGTCATTTCCCTGGGACTCTATCCCGAAGATCGGGTATATGTTGGCAATGAGAAACAGTAACGCGGCGGCTGCAGCCAGGGCGAGAGTCCGATTGATGCTGTCGGTGGAATGACGGTACAGGGTGGCGCCACAGCGGGGGCATGCTGCGGCTCGCCCGGGTTCGAGCGCAATTTCGTGCAGCAGCAGGTCGCATTCGTGGCAGGCGATCAATGATGTGGAGGTATCTTCCATGGCTCTCCCTTCACCAGTGTGCGTCGCTAGATTATCACAGCTCCTTTCCCGACGTCGCCTTCTTTTTGTGATGTGATGATGATGAGGCAATACAGGGACATCATAACGGAATACAGGGACACCATTCCAATTACAAGGTCTATTCTTGAACTTTCTTCTTACGTCCAGCCTTCTGCTTCTTCACGGAAGTAGCATTGCATTCGCCGGTTTCCACGTTGGGTAAAGTTGTGTGGGATTCCTGGGGAGATACGTCGTGCGATACGCGGCATGAGTGGAGGCTAATAAATTGAATGGGCCATGTAAATATCTAATAGGTATGGTGTCAACCTTCATTCAGATTGTCCCAGATTTCCCCCGTAACGTCCCGTAAATCCATTGACACCAGCTCATTTCCGGTGGTACAAAGTCTGCCGCGCAAAGCAAATTCCCATTCCTTTTACGTCGGGGCACGGGGTAGAATCGTTTCACTTCGGCCACAAACCGGAGTCCGTCCCACCTACATCGGTGAGCTGTCTCGCCGCACCTCTGCCGAGACGCAGACGCTCGACGGAATGTGGACCGTTCGCAGGGAGGATCGTTGGGCACGACGAACGCCGCTCTGGAGCTTCTGGAGCACAACCTCCGGGACCGCCCGGACAAGACCGCCTATCTCTGCTCCGGCAGGGCTCACGCGTACCGCGAGCTGGGCGAGGGTGCCCGTTGCCTGGCCCGCCTGCTGCGGGAGCGGGGGCTCTCACCGGGGGAGCGCGTCCTCGTCGCCCTCCCGGATTGCTTCGCCTTCCCCGTGGCTTTTCTCGGCTGCCTCCTGTCCGGCGCCGTGGCGGTGGTCGTGAACCCGGAGCTCGGGCCCGAGGCACTGGCGCACGTCGTGAACGACGCGGGCGCGCGCCTGCGGATCTCCCTGGAAGGAAGCACGGCCAAGTGGCCGGCAGGCTCTCTGGAGGAGATCTCCTGCGACGAGGTGGGCCCGCTGCACTACGCCGGTCCCGGACTGGAGCTCTGCGAAGCTTTCCGGCCGACCGACGGCGACCTCGCCTACGTCCTCTCTACCTCGGGCTCAACGGGCGCGCCCAAGTGCGTGCCGCACCGGCACCGGAGCCTCGTGCTCCCGTGCGACCTCGTCGGAAAGGCCGTGCTGGGACTGACGGGCGAGGATGTCATCTTCTCCACGAGCAAGTGCTCGTTCGCCTACGGGCTCATCAACAGCCTGGCCCTGCCGCTCCGGCTCGGCGCCACGGCCATTCTCCACCCGGGAAAGCCCGATCCGGCCATGGTCCTCGAGCTCGTCCGCCGGCACAGCCCGTCGGTGTTCTTCTCGGTGCCCACGATCTTCGCCCAGATCCTCCGCTGGTGGCCGGAGGTCCGGCAGCTGCTGCCGATGCGGCTCTGCTGCTCTGCCGGCGAGGCGCTCCCTGCGGAGCTGTTCGAGGAGTGGCAGCGGCTCACAGGCCAGGAGATCCTTGACGGCATCGGCTCCACCGAGATGGCCTACCACTTCATCTCGAACTCGCCCGGACACGCGGTCGCAGGGTCGGCGGGGAGGCTGGTGCCGGGCTACCGGGCGCGGCTGGTGGATGAGCGCGGCGAGGATGTTGCTCCCGGGCACGAGGGACAGTTGCTCATTGACGGGCCCACCCGCACACCGGGCTGCTGGAACCCGCCTGACGCGGCTGACGGCGCTCCCCTCGCGACCGGCGACCTCTTCGTGGAGCGGGACGGCTTCTACTATCATCGCGGCCGGAGCGACGACATGATCAAGTCGGCCGGCTGCTGGGTCTCATCCACTGCCGTGGAGGAGGTCCTGCGCAGCCACCCCGCGGTGGCCGAATGCGCCGTGGTGGCTGACACGGTCGGCGGGCTCAGCGCCCCGGCCGCCTTCATCGTGCTCGGCCGCGGAGGGACCGAGTCGCCGGAACTGGCCGGAGAGCTGCGGCGACACTGCCGAGAGCGGCTCCCGGACCACATGTGCCCGGTCCGGATCCGGTTCGTGGCCGAGCTGCCGCGCACCTCCACCGGTAAGCTGCAGCGGTTCAAGCTGAGAGAGCGGAGCACGGCGTAATGCGCAGACCGGGAGACGCAACCAAGGAGGAAACATGGCAGCACCGATCATCGATCAACTGAGGGAACTCGTGGTGAAGGCCGGGGGCAATGCGCAGACGGTCCGCGAGCTGGAGCCGGATCAGGCCATTGCGCTCAACGCCCTCGACTCGCTCGGCTTTGCCGCGTTCATCGCCGCCATCGAGGAGCGGTTCGCCATACGGATCAGCGACAAATCCTCGGTGAAACTGCGTTCCATGAAAGACTTCGCCCAGTACGTCGAGGCCCAGCTGGAACGTCAGGAGGACGCCGGCACCCGGGCGGCGAGCAGCGGCGCTGCAGGGGCACGTGACTTCAGGCTCGACGGAGCGCCGCTCCACTACGAAATCGTCGGCAGCGGACCGCCCCTGCTCCTCCTGAACGGCATCGGCCTCGACCTGCCCGCGTGGAGTCCCCTGGTGCACGAACTCTGCGGCGAGCGCCGGCTGGTTCTCCTCGAAACACGCGGGTCCGGACTGTCCGGTGCGCCGCCGGAACCATGCAGCACCGCCCGGCTCGCCGCCGACGCGCTTGCGCTCCTGGACCACCTCTCTCTCGGCCCGGTGGACGTTCTCGGATTCTCCCTCGGCGGCCTCGTGGCGCAGGAACTGGCGCTCCTCGCACCTGACCGGATCCGCTCCCTGGTGCTCGCCGCCACCGCGGCCCGCCTCCCGGGGCGGACTCGCCGCGTCCTCGACGCCTGGCGTCGGCTCCTTTTGGCAGGGGTGGACGCAGACATCTTCCGGCGCGAGCAATTCGCCTGGGTCTTCGGTCCTGAGACCCTCGAGAACGATACACTGATCGAGGGCGCCCTGGAGACCCTCGCCGGCGCGCCAGCCCCCTCGGCGCGCGGCTTCGCCGCGCAAGTCGATGCCTGCCTGGCCCATGACACCGGGGAGCGGGCGTCGCGCATCGACGCCCCGGCGCTCGTCCTGGCCGGAGAGGACGATGTCCTCCTCCCTGCAGCAGCAGCCGAGACGCTCGCCGGGCTCCTGCCCCGTGGGCGGTTCGAGCGCCATCCCGGCGGCCACGCCTTACTGTCGGAGAGCACGCGCGTCGTGGCGGCGTCGGTGCTGCGATTCCTGGACCCGGTCCGCGAGGCAACGAAAGAATGAATCCGCAAAGGGAGAAAAAGCGCATGAACAAAAGCGACAACGGGAAGTCCCGTTAGGCGCTGAATATCAGCCTAATCGCGGGCAAAAAGATACCAGGAATCTTCCCCGGCAAGCGTCTGAGATGCGGCAGAAGACAGTAACAGTGCAATAAGGGTCAGAATTGACCATGTGCCGGATCGTTTCATGAATTTATGCAGTTCAGGACCTTTCCGTGTCCCTTCATTTCCAGTATTATTTCTCACAGACGTATACTGACAAGAACCCATTACCGTCTTTTTCAACAATGCTGAGGCCACTGCGAGCAATCATTCCTTCAAGTATCCAATCAAATGTTGAGAACTCTTTCTTTATGTGTTGCATTGTCTGCTGGGCTACTTCATCTCCAGCTTGCGAACGGATTCCGTCTGTTATCATCTTGAAAAAAGAATCGTAGTCATCAATTGACGATGGGAACACTACATCACGAAGATACAATCTGCCGTTCGGGCGAAGGAAATCTGCAATTATCGTAAGGGCTCTGGATTTCCAGAAATCCGGCAGGTGATGTAACGACAACTGAGTAACCACACCGTCAACCGGGCAGCGTGGCCGAAAACCGGACAAGAATCCACCATTCTCGAATGTCACATTGCTGATACCGCGCTTTTCCGCTTTGTAGTGGGCATATTCCAGCATAGTTGGGGAAACGTCGGTAGCGTAAACGTGTTTCACAGTAGCGGCAAGAGCAAGGGCACATTCCCCTGTACCGGTTCCTATCTCCCAGACTATTGAATTAAATGAAAGCGACAAGGCCTTTTGAATGTCTTTAACCTCACCGCTTACATCGCGCAATTTCTGCATTCGCTGGTCGTAAGCAGCCACCTCTTTGGGGTCACTATAGTCGGCGCCGACTTGAATTGTCTCATCGTATTGCCAAGGGTGTTTCATAATTGGAATTCCTTTTGTTCAGCCCGGACAAACAACGGACACCGTACCTATTTCCGACTGACGACACTACTGGCACGAAATACATGAGGTGTCCCCGCATTTTCCAGACCCCTTATGCCTCTTTGGTATCTAATTGCCGCCGGATGCGCCGCCTCCCCCGAAGGCGCCGCCGCCCGGTTGGAATCCCTCGGCCTGCGGCGCCCTGGCCTCCGGGGCGAGGGGCTGGATCGCCGCCAGCGCCTCGGCATCGAGACCGTAGAGACGCGGTTCGAGGAGCGGTTCGGCGGTAAAGGCGCCCCGGCAGCGCTGCGAACCGGCGCGCAGCCAGCGCAGCAGGCAGAAGGCGAGTCCCGCCACCAATAGCCCCGCAGTCGTCAACTCCTCGGCAAGATGCCCGAAATGTACGTAGTACTTGAGGGTGAGGATCGACAGGACGGCGGAGACGACGGCGAACCAGAGGAGGGCCCGGTCGCGGCGGCTGATACCCATCGCCAGGGCCGCCACCGGCAGGATGGCGGTAAGCAGGGCGCAGAAGTGATCGCTCCACAGGAACAGCGATCCTCCCCGCGTCCACCCGAGCCATTCCCGCCAGAGGAGGCGGTGGGCAAAGAGGTTCACGTCAAGGTAGATCCCCGCCCAGGCCGCGAGGCGCACGGTCTCCAAAGACCAGACGTATCCCCGGGGCAGGCTCCTTCGGCCGGCGAGCCGCAGCTGCGCCCAGATTGCCGCTAGCCCGAGCAGCAGCAGGAGGACAAGCCGAGGCAGGTGCGGCTGCTGCCAGTGGAGAATGTCTGCGAGATGGAAGGGGAGACCGGCGAGGGCGAGCATCGCCCCGAGCGCCGCCAGGGCGTAGCCGTAGCGGACCGTCAGCAGGATCGCCCCGGCCAGGACGATGCCGTGCGCCGTCAGCCAGGCCAGACGTTCAGCAGCGTGCCCCCAGTCGTGGGCGGGGATGGCGACCGCCAGGGCGAGCATGCCGACCGCCAGCAGCAGCAACGCCTCTTCGGCGCCGCAGCGGTAGAGGCGGCGACCGGCAATGAGTTTTTGATCGGCGACCCAGGCGCAGAGCGGGGAGAAGATCATGCACAACAGGGAGAAGCCGGTTTCCTTAACCATCAGTATCACGGCCGGCAGCGCCACCAGGGCCACCACTCCGACCATGGTGAACACGGCGAGGAGGATGCGAATGACGAGGTTCACCCGCACCAGTTCCGGACGATAGCGCTCCGCCACCAGAGCGGCCTGCTCCGAGGTGATCATCCCGGCCTCCTGCCAGCGCCGCGCCTCCTCCACCACCGCCACCCGGCGCTCGCCTTTCTCGTAGAGGGCGATCATTCGGCACTCCGGAAGCGGCGATGCAAGGCCACCAGGGCCGCCAGCAGCGTCGCCGCGCTGACCAGAAAGTAGAGTATGATCCCTTCACTGCTCCAGTGACCGCGATCGAGCACGAAGATAGAGATGCCGAGATAGCCGTAAAGGACAGCGTAGAGGAGGAAGGCGAAGCTGCGTTCCCGCAGGGCGTAGAGGGCGCAGCCGCCACCGGTGAGCAGCAGGCCGACAAGATAGGCCGGGCCGGCGGCACGGGAGCCGACCCCGGCTACCAGGGCAACGAGGAGCACGTTGACCCCGAGGTGCAGGTGGACGGGAAGGAAGTGGCGTTTCCAGCCAAGCCGGGTCTGGATCGCCCCCGCCGCCACGACCAGTGCCCCGAAAATGAGAGCGTTGTCTCGCAAGGCGTCATCCCAGAACCCCGTGCCGAGCCGGCTGGTTTTCACGCCGAGCCAGGCGCCAAGGGTGGAAAGAGCCAGGGAGAGGACCAGGCGGTTGTCGAAGTAGTGGGCGAAGAGGAGATATATCAGGGCGGAGGCCAGCAGCCACCAGTTCCAGTAGTGGGCGAGGAGTTGGTAGCGGAGTTCCAGATACCCCTGCAGCGTCCCGAGGAGGAGGCAGCCGAGCAGGAGGACGTAGTCGTAGGCCGCGTCGGACGTCGCGAGACTTTCCGGCGAGAAACCGCCTCCGTGGCGCAGGCAGTAGGCAAAACAGGCCGCGCATCCCATTGAGATGACCGCGAGCAGGGTCAGGTGGCCGATGGAGGAGAAGTGTTCGGCGACCAGCAGGCCGAGGCCGGTGGTCAGGATCAGGATGCCGCCATAGAGGAGCAGCCGCAGTTCCCAGTGCACCGAAAAGAGCTCCCGGCCATAAATCCGACGCAGCAGCGCCGCCTGCTCCCTGGTCAGGATTTCGCTGTTTTCAAGATCATTCAGCGCCTCTTGCACACCTTACCTCCCTAATCTGTTCCCGTAGATCCCCATATCACCATCTGGCCTTGGTCTTCCCACGCCTGCATGGCAAGAAAGGAGACATGGGGCACTCAGTTTCATCTTGAAACGGGATACAAATGTTTGGCTACTGCCCTCGGTATCCTGAAAATCATTGGCGCGTAAACGGAAGTCCGGAAGTCTTCAAATCGTTTGAAAGCTTGAACAGCTCTTCTGAAGAAACTTCTCTGTCGGGAATGTTTCGCCTACCTGACTTAAGTGTGTCTGGTCTATCGAAATTCCCATAGATGCGTCCGTGAATGACTTCGTTGCGATCTTCAAATAGTTTTTGGCACGTTCGCAGATCGGCTATGTAATCAGGGAATTCCGTTGCGTCCAATTTCTCTATCACTTCAATTGCATGGCTGAGCTTCTTGCTCATCGGCCACCTCTGCTTTTTATCGTCATATGTTTTGAACGGTGACAACATCATGAGAAGGTTGTCGATTTGTTCCTCCAAGTAGGCCGCATATAAGGCAACGAAGCCCAAACCTCGAACAATATCTCCGTCGTCGTTTATCACTTAATTTCCTTTCGGTTTAACGTCGAAATCAGCGGCGTCTGTAAGACGTCCGCTGGATTGCCTCGTTGGGCAGGTATTGTCTTCGTTGAACATTTCACTTTGTCGTCCTTCGAGTCCAGTCCAGAAGTCAGTTATTTACTCCCCTCCGTTGTCCTTAGGCCTCTATTTCTTCAAGTGTTGGTCGAAGAATGAGGTGACCTGCTTCTTTGCATCTGCCCAGGCAGCGGCATTACCTCCGACAGTCGCCCCTTTTCCGGTCGGTGCGCTGACGGCCGTCCTATTTGGATTGAAATTGACCGGCAGGGTGCTGTCAAAGGAATGGTGTGCGTCGGGATACGTCACGAGACTTATCGGATATCCCTCCGCTCGACTCACTTCAACCATCTGGCGGCACTCCTCGGCAGGATCCCAATCATCTTTTTCACCTGTGAGAATCATAACCGGCCCGATAGGCTTGTACACACCGGAATGGCTCACTACCGGACCAAAAGTCTTGTTTTGTCGAACGGTTCTCCATTCCCCAAACCAGACTCCACAATTCGGATAGAACGCAATTCCGGCAACAAATCCGTTACTCTTTAATCCCCCCACTAAATCATTCTCGGTCGGAGATTTGACCATTGCCGCTAGCGTTGTCATGCCTCCGTGTGATCCACCCATAATGCCGATACGTTTGCCGTCGACATACGACAGCTTACGAAGAGCTATAAGAGCCCCGTAGGCATCACGCATGCGAACATTCCCGTTCGCGACGTTCGACTGACTTGGGGGTACCGTACATATCCCGCCCGGCAAACCTCTCGGGGTGAAACTATCCGGAAGCATGATGACGTAGCCTTGCTGCACGAGATACTGGCCCCAGCGCATCGGAGACCCGCTCGACTTTGGACCCAGGCCGCTGCAGTCGTGGACAATGACAATAGCCGGGAACGGGCCTTCACCGGCAGGCTTGAGAATGGTTGCCGGAATCTCATCCGACGAGCCTGCCGACTGGAATTTCAGTGTCACTTGATCTGCACCGCTGGTATCAAACCCGAATAAAATAGAAGAAAGTATTATTAAAATATATAACGTTTCCCTCTTCATGAAGCACCTCCAAATAATTTAACAATCATGCCCAACGTCGTGGGGCGCACCGGCGGAGTGAAGCGGAGACCGTGTGCCGCCGCTTGGTTATGCTAACTCTATTTTCAGGAGAGGCTAGAGGGACTCCCATAAATTTATAAAATTCTGCAAGAGAAACTTATAATTTTGTGGGTGTCCCTATGGGTTCCCCCCCTTGTCCCCGAAACTGGGATATTCTGCATTAATTGATCCGCATAATTCAACACTTGAAAAACGTAAGCATTTCAGGTACCTTGACAGTGTTTACTATATATAAATGACCGCATGATAGAGTTAGGAGTTTCCTGTGGATGATCTTCTTGTCAAAGCATTTGACGCAATGCCGTCCCCGGTTTTTGTAGTGGATGAAGACGTTCGGATCCATGAACACAACAAGGCTGCCGCAGCAATTCTAGCCACCGAAAAACCTGAAGTTTTCAGGATGCGCGGGGGAGAGGCCCTTCACTGCCTGCACCACCATGTGGATGAAGATGGCTGTGGTCGAAGTGCGGCATGCGCCGACTGTGTTGTGAGAAACTCCGTGCTTAAAGCCTTCCAGGGTAGCAGCGTTGTTCGCAGTCGCCAAAAAATGGAACTCGTCCGGGATGGAAAAGTCGTTGAGGTGTTCGTCCTGGTAACCTCCTCCCCATTTGTTTTCCAGGATACTGACTATGCGATTCTGGTTCTGGAAGACATTAGCGAACTGGTTGAGCTGCGAAATATCATACCGATTTGTGCCGTCTGCAAACAAGTACGTACTGACGAAAATTACTGGATACAGGTGGAATCATACCTCAAGGATCGGTTGGATATTGACTTTACCCACGGGCTGTGTCCTTCCTGCCGCGACAAGTGTCTGCATGAACTGAACACCCTGAAACAAAACAATAAATAAATCTGTTCAGGGTAACGCGATTATGTTCCTCCTTATGTTTCAGCCAACGGCGTGGGGGCGCACCAGCAGCGCAGATTCATCGCGCCGCCTGCGTGTCGCCTCCTTTTTGGGCCTCACTGTATTCTTTCCGCAGTATCCAAATAATCAGCAAAATTGGAACAAGCACCAAGCAGATATTTGGAATTTTGGGCCCAGGAACGAGCACGGCTTCTTCTGGCTTTGAAATGTTATAGTAAACTTTAGCTAGTGCATGGTTTTGTGCAATGGTTTTTATATGACCTATATTTTCGCTGAAAGTAATTCCGAAGCTCATATTCTCCGATTCATAACTCTTTCCTTCAACTACATAATTAAATCTTACTTGATGATCACGAAGAGGATGAGAAGCGCAAAAGGGTCAAGAAGCGCAAAAGGGTCAGGTCTCAACATTCAACAACTTCTTTGCCGCCACCAGGTCTTCCCTCGTGGTTCTATCTTTTGTCGCAAGTTCAAGCAGCCTTTTACTAGTTACCGAAACCGCCGCATCACTCAAGCCAAACTTTTCGCCGATATCCCTGAGTTTCATTCCACTATAACGGTGACAAAGATGAATGCTGATCTTCCTCCAAAGGCTCCCTTCCTCACCAACTGCTCTTTTCACTGCTTCGATGACCTCTTCCACAGTACGTTGCATCGACAGTTGTTTGACCGCCGGCACGTTTCGGTTTGCCGAGAGATGTCCGACATGTTGCTCCGATACTGCCGTAACAAATCCGGGACTCCCGAGAAGAGTCGAAGCTACCACCGCCTTGAAAGGCGTTTCATAGGTTTCTCCGATGAGGCTTTCAACGAAACGTCGATATTTCCCCTCTTGGTCCGGAGCACCGAAGTGGTCCAGAATAAGATTGCGCGACAGCCAATCCGGCGTCCCGCTTAATCCCGTATAACATCGATAACTCGACCATTCATAATCTTGAGGTTTTGTAACCATAGCGGCGCGTACCGGGTTCAGGTGCATATAGCGTGAAAGTTCCAGTGCGTACTCGTCCGCTTCGACTATGATCGCCTTATACCTTCCCTGAAACAAATGCCCGAAACGCTTTCGCTTTACGTTGTAGTAGGTCGTGTAGGCGCCGTTTATGTGGCGCATGATTTGTGACAGGTTGCCGTCGGGAGTTTCCATCAGCAAGTGGTAATGGTTTGTCATCAGGCAATAGCCATGTATTCTCGCACCGTAACGCTCCACCGAGGACTGGAGATAGGTAAGGAACTTTTCTCGGTCCCTTCGGCACTTGAATATGTCTTTTTGCTCGTTCCCCCTGGCTGTGACATGATAAAAACAGCCCGGGTATTCGATTCGCAACGGCCTTGCCATACCTTACCTCCGGTGCCCTGATGTTCCCACTCCAAAAGGGTACCGTCGTTCATTCATTTGTCAATTGTTGAGACCTGACCCTCATATGTGCTTTTAATGGGTGACCCTCATATGTGCTTTTTGGGTAAGAACACGAAAAATGGTGCCGTTCCGGCGTGATCTGATAGCCAGCATGGACAGGACTCCTATTATGTCTCAGAGGGCGCCCCGGTATATTCAACCTATGCGTCCCGAAGGTCTCAATTCACCGATGCCGGGTACCAGGAAAGATCCGCGTGCCCGGAATGGGACGAGGCCCTCGAAACCATGGCCGCCGATATCAAGACGCGTCACTATTCCCGCAAGACTCTGAAAACCTATGCCTTATGGTCCCGTAATTTTCAGCGGTTTCTGAAAGACAAACCGCCGCAGGAACTCAAAAGCGAGGATGTGAAGGAGTACCTCTCATTTCTGGCGGTGAAGAGCAGGGTCGCGGCTTCGACACAGAATCAAGCCTTCCCTATAGGTATGTAGACAAGGCTGAAGGCTGAAGACTGACGGGAGATGATATGCGCGATCACACCAAACTCAAGGCTTTTGAGCTTGCTGATGAAGTGGCGCTTTTGGTTTATCGGATGACGACTGGTTTTCCAAAAGAAGAGCAGTATGGATTGACATCTCAAATTCGAAGGGCAGCGGTTTCAGTCCCTTCGAACA
>CALABV010000091.1 GCA_937886325.1 uncultured Geobacter sp. | reverse complement strand
AAGCGGCCCGGCTGGGGAAAGCCGTAGCTGGTCTCGTAGTTTTCGTCGAACAGGTTGTCGACCCCGATATACACGGAGAGCCTGTCTTTCAGGAGCTTCTGGGTCAGCTTCACGTTCACCACCGCGAAATCGCTCATGGATGCCTTGCGCACCGGGGTGACGCTGTTCTTGGTGTAGGTATACTGGTCTCCCGTGAAGAGGAAGGCGATATACGGCGTCAGTCCGAAGTCGAAGTCGTATTTCCCCTCCAGTGTGACCCGATGGGCGGGAGTGTACTGGAATTCGTCCCGTCCCGGCGTCGTGTCCTCCGAGTCGGTATAAGTGTAGGACGCCCGCAGCAGAAGCTTGGGAACGATGTTCGTCTCCCCGGAAAGCTCGATCCCCTTGAACCGGTATTCCGCGTGATTTTCGTTCTTTTCGGTGGTATCGTCTTTCTGGATGAAGTTCTTGGCGGTGGTGTAGAAACCGGTCAGGCCGACCTTGCTCTTGCCGGGGAGCTTCTGCTCCACCCCCACCTGCCACAGGTACGCCCGTTCCGGCTGCAGGGACGGGTTGTCGCTGGGCTTTTCGTACAGCTGGCGGATGGAGGGGAAGCGGATGTTGCGCTGGAAAGCGGCCTTGAGGCGGGTGTCCCTGGCCACATCGTAGTGGATGCTGGTCAGGAGGCTCCAGCCGTTGTCGCTCCGCTCGTCCCGATCCTGCCAGTGATGACCGTAGCCGATGACGAGGCCGAGGTCTTTCAGGGGGGAGACTTCGTACTCCACTGACGCGGAATAGAGGGAAACGCTCTTGCTTTCGTCGTCATAGGTGAAGGTGTCCGGCGCGGTGGTGGTGAACCCGTTATTGTCCCACCCGTCCTTTTCGACGGAGAGTCCCATGGTGATCACGCCGGTCTTTCCCATGTCATACTTCGGCTGCAGGGAGACGCCGATGACGTCCGACGTTGAGTCATAGCGGTAGGAGCCGTTCGCCCTGGTCCAGGAAGTCAGGTACTGGTCGTCGTACTGGGTTTCCCGCTGGTCCAGCTGGTTGAAAAAGAACCACGAGCGGAGGCTGAAACGGTCCGTGGTCTGGTAGTCCATCGCCAACTGCACCGAATAGCCGGTGAGATCGTTCACGCGCACGTATTTCGCCGACGAGGCGAAGGGGTCGAGTGATTCCGAAATGATGCTTGCCGGCTTTCCGTACTCGCCGCCCGTGTAGGTGAAGGTCAGGCCGAAGGTCAGATCCTTTGTCGGCGAGAACCCCACGTTGGCATAGACATTGTTCCGCTCGTTGTCGCTGTTCCCGCGGTAGCCTTTGCCCTGCAGCGAGGTGGGCCTGAAATCGTCGGGAAGGGGGAAACTGTCGGTTTTCTCCGCGCTGCCGCTGAGGAAGAAGTCGAACTTGCCGGCTGATCCGCCTACGCTTCCCTTGGCCCGATACGGCTCATGGTCCCCCGTTTCGATCCCTGCCGTGCCGCTGAATTTCTTGGTCCCCTTTTTGGTGATGATGTTGATGACGCCGCCCAGACCCCCCTGGCCGTAGAGAACCGAGCTGGGTCCGGTGGTCACCTTGATGCGGGCGATGTTTTCCACCGGAATCTGGGTCGGGTCGAATTGCTGGTCAAAGGCAGAGTTGAAGGGAACACCGTCCAGTAGCAGGACGACGTGCCGGGTACGGAATCCGCGGATGTCGATGCGAGGCACTCCCTCGCCGCCGGTGCGGATGTTGACGCCGGGGAGGAGGTTTATGGCCTCGTCAAGGGTGCGTGCGCCGGATGCTTCGATATCCGCCGAAGTCACCTCCCGGACGGTGCCGGTCGCCTCCACGCCGGGCTTCTTTCCTGTCACGACGATTTCACCCAGGGTAAAGGCGGAGGATTCGTCGCCGGTATCCTCGGTTTCGGCGTGGACGAGGAGCGGCATCGTGAGAAGGGTAACGGTGATGAGCAGGGAAAGGTGACGTCTGACACGAAGCTTCATGGCGGATCTCCGGGCACGTGAAATCAGAAGAGAAAATCACCCGCCGGCCACGGAATACGTGCCCGGCGGGTATCTGGGACGATTATGCGGGATTTAGAGGGGGGTTGCCGTTTTCGGGAAATTTTGTGCTCCACTTTCCCCTGCCGCATTCACCGATGTGACGACAAAGTAGTACGTTGTGCCGGCCGTAAGCCCGGTTTTCACATATGACTGGGTTGCAGGCTGCGGGTCCGCCGAAGCGGCGGGTACGGAGATCTTTGTCCCGCCCGACAGGAGACCGTCAGAGGTCGTGATTGTGCTTGAGTAATAGATATTATAGGACGTGGCGGTCAGCTTGGTGTTCCATTGAATGGTGACCTGACCCGTTCCCGCGGTGGTGGTTACACCGTTCGGGCTGGCCGGAGGTTGGAGCCCGGCGGATGGAGTGGCCGAATTTTCGCTCGATTCCTCGCTTTCCCCTGCCGCATTGACGGCGGTAACGACAAAGTAGTAGGTGGCGCCGTTGGTAAGTCCGGTTACTACATGGGGACTGACCGCGTTGGCCACCTTGATGCCGTTGGTCTTTGTCACTCCGGCCGTGGTGGAGTAGTAGATGTTGTATGAGGTGGCATCCGTGGAGGCGGTCCATGTCATGGTTACCTGGGTGTTTCCTGCTGTGGCCGAGGTTCCCTTCGGCGCCGCCGGAAGTGGGGTGCCGCTCGTCGGTATGGCGGATCTCTCCGCGGAGACGTCGCTTTCCCCTGCCGCGTTGACGGCGGTAACGACAAAGTAGTAGGTGGTGCCGTTGGTCAGGCCGGTCACGTCATAGGGGCTGGTCGCGTTGGCGACCTTGGCGCCGGCTTTTGTCACTCCGGGTGACGTTGCGTAGTAGATGTTGTAGGATGTGGCGCCGGTTGAGCTGTTCCAGCTGACGGTCACCTTTGCGTTGCCGGCAGTTGCGGTGATTCCCGTAGGGATCGCCGGCACGGATGCTGGGGTTGAACCGCCTCCATTGTCTCCGTCTCCGCCGCCGCAGCCGGTCAGGCTTACGCAGAGGATGAGAAAAAACAGCGGGACTGCCAGGAATCTGAGAACTGACTTCATACGATAGTACCTCCTTGGAAAGTGAAATACCCATGACTGCATGGAGCAGGAACCGGGAAAAGACTCGCTGCGTGAGGCGTCGTGTATCAAGGGAGTTTTGTACGGCTTCTTTCAGGTTCTCGGATCAGCACGCTGAAACCGTTTTTCACGCCCCGCATCCGGGGTTGCGGGGGGCGGCGTCTTCAAACTTCCTCCACGGGAAAGACTACGCAGCCGATATTCTCATGAAGGTACAGCGGTCGAGACTATATACACCAGATTATAGTGCACTGTAAAGAACTGTTAAGCAGTGTACATAAAGATATCGCATTCCCCCTGATTGTAAACCCCCGGCCGCGCGATGCGGCCTCATTCAAGCCCGAATGACAGGGCTATTTTCAGGCCCGCGGGAACGGGTGGCCTGGGGAACGGCTGCACCTTTCTGATGGTTTCAATGACTTTTTCGTCGAGGATGTCGTATCCGCTGCTTTTTACGATCCTGATATCCCGCACCCGCCCGTCTCTCTGAACGCTGAAGTAGACAACCACCTTTCCCGTCCAGCCGTTTCTTTCGGCCAGCGGGGGATAGGTGAGGTTCTTTTCGATGATGTCCCTGATATAGGCGAAATGTTCCGCCAGGTATCTTTTTCGCTGCTGCTCGACAGACATGCCGGAACCTTCTCCGCTGCCGCTTCCACTGCCGGTTCCGCTACCGCTTCCACTTCCGCTGCCGCTGCCTGTTCCGCTGCCGGTTCCAGAACCTTGGCCCGTGCCGGTTCCTTCGCTTGCCCCTTCCCGGGCCGGCTGATAGATTTGTTCCGGAGTTTGATGCACTTCCCCGGGTTTGGCAAGGATCGGGACGCTCCCGTGGGGCTCCTGAGCGGTTGACGGCGGGAGCGAAGGCTTTTTCGCAATGCGGGTGGCAGGTTTCGGAGTCAATCTTCGTGGTGGTTGAGGCCTGGTGTCCGCGCCACCACCTCCGCCACCTCCTCCTCCAGCCCCCTTGTGAAGCCCGGGAGCTGTCGCTGCCGGATGTGCGGGGGCGAGCGGTTCCATGCTGGTAAAATCAATGACGACCGTCCGGTACGGGGATGCAAGGGTAGTGCTCAGGGTATAGACCAGGAAGACGGCCACTCCGTGAATGAGCAGAGAGACAAGAATCGCTTGACGCGAAAACCGCCTTGCGGTCGGTCGGTCTGCACGGGATCGAAAAGTGTGCCCACGGTACATTGCGCGCCCCGTTTTTCCTTTGTTTGCCTGACTGTCGTTTTGCCCGCTGCCTGAAAGACATTCTCAAAGTTCATGATATAGTAAATTTTACATCGCATCTCGGCTTGAACAAGCTCCTGAATCCGTGAAGCCTTCACGCTTTTGCCATCGTGGAACGCCTCGGTTTCCTGCAGTGGAAGTGAATCGTTACTACAGGCGTCCAAACCTTTTATTGGGGGATATTCAGAGCGCAACTCGGTTGATTCTCATCCGGCACGCATAATGGGGTATGTCACCCGGGGCATTCCGATGCGGTTCCGCTATATATAATTGACTATAGCTTTTTGGGTTTGCTATAGTCCCTTGCGATGATTCCACAGAGCGAGGTGTTCCATGAATGTGCTTGTCTGTATCGACGATACCGACTCCCTTGAATCGAGGGGAACCGGGGAGCTTGCCGACCTTCTGGCAAGGGAGGTGGAGAAGAGGGGATGGGGCCGGTGCTGCTCCATTACCCGCCACCAGCTCTATGTTCATCCGGATATCCCCTATACATCCCACAACAGTTCCATGTGCTTTACCGCGACCATCGGGGAAGAGCATCTGCCGGGACTCACCGAGTTCGCATCCGGGTTCCTTGCGGAGGAGAGCGCGGAAGGATCGGACCCGGGTCTCTGCATCGCGGTTGCCGAGCGGCTGAGCAGGCCTGATCGTCTCGTGGAGTTCGGGTACCGGGCCAAGAAATCGGTTATCGAGATGAAGGATGCCTACGGCCTCGCGGAAGAGGAGGGAGTCCATCTCTCCAGTCACGGCGGAACAGGGCAGGGGATTATCGGCGCACTGGCCGGCGTGGGACTCAGGCTGGGCGGGAACGACGGCAGGATGCGTGGAAGCATCGAGATGCCGGGTGCAAACGGTCTTGTGTCGGTACGGGAGATTCTGTCACTCCCCGAGGTGGACGC
>CALABV010000090.1 GCA_937886325.1 uncultured Geobacter sp. | reverse complement strand
CCTGCTCCACCTGGGCATCAAGAACATCAAGCTGGGACCGAGCCTCCCGGCCTTCGTCTCCCCCAACGTCCTCAACTTCCTGGTGGAGAACTTCAATATCGCTCCCATCTCCACACCGGATGAGGACCTGAAGCAGATCCTCGGATAGGAATTACCTGCCGTTTCCACTCCTCCGTCATGACGCCCGGGCCGCCCCCCGTCCCGGGCGTATTTTTTCAGACAGCACATCTCAATGAAATTTTCGGGGCAAGAAAGGAGAAGAACGACCATGCGGATTACCGAACTGCGCACTGCCGAAAAGGCGCCGGTACAGATAGAAGCCCGCAAGATGCTCACCAGGAAAGACTGCGAGCTGATCCATCTCGCCCTGCAACCGGGCGAGGCGCTGGAGACCCATACCAACCCCTTCGACGTTGCGTTTTACGTCCTTGCGGGTGAAGGAGACCTGGTTGTCGGGGCGGAGACACGGAAGATCGGGGCGGACACGGTGATCGAGATACCGGCCGGCGAGATGCGTGGATGGACGAACTCGGGCACGGAAGTCCTGCGCGTTCTCGTGGTAAAACTGCTGTAGCCTCAGCTCGCACGGGGCCGTTTCTCACGGCCCTTTCTTCACCTCTTCTTCCAGGTACCTTCGCAGCCCCTCCGAAACACCCGACACGGCCCGCACCGACGCCTCATATTCTTCATAACTCACCAGAGGCCGCGCATACCCGCCGTAATACTCCCTCACCTGCCAGAGCCTCGGCCTGAAGTCATATACCTTCGGGACGTTGATCAGCAGGGAATCGAAGGCCAGGGTAATACCCGCGTCATGGATCGTCTCCGTCAGCCGGAACGAGATCGTGTACTGGACCCGTGCGATGGCCTCCAGTCCCGTCGCCGGATACTCCACGGTACCGTTGGCGACGATGATTCCCTCGGCCCTGCTCTCGTAGTCGATGATGCTCTTTTCCGAATAAAGATGTCGAACCAGCCATAGCCTGGAAAGGTCGAACACCCTGCCTTGCGGGAGCCCTCTCGTCTCAATGGTCGTGACGATGGGCATCCGTGCTTCGGGTGCGATGCGGGGAACGGCACACCCTGCTACATGAAGCAGTAAAAACAACAGGACCGCTATCCTGAAAACGGCAGCCGGAGTCGTCCGGAGTGAACGAAAGATGGCTACAAATGCCGAATCCAAGGTTATTCTTCCCATGCAAAAATCCTCCGTACCGACAGTCTCCCGATGAAGAAAAAGAGCACTACGAAAATTTTATTTGACAATTTATTTTATCTGGTATATTTTACCAAAAAATCGACATGCCGATTACGGCAGAAGGAGGAAATATGGCTGACATCAAGGGGACAAAGACCGAAAAGAATCTCCAGGAAGCATTCGCGGGTGAATCCCAGGCGCGGAACAAGTACACCTACTATGCATCGGTTGCGAAAAAGGAAGGGTATGAACAACTGGCCGAGATCTTCCAGGAGACGGCCGACAACGAAAAGGAGCATGCCAAGCTTCACCTGAGGGCGCTGATGGGGATCGAAAGCACCATCGCCAACCTGAAGGCCGCGGCTTCGGGAGAAAACGCCGAGTGGACCAATATGTACCCGAGAATGGCCCAGGAGGCCCGCGAAGAGGGGTTCGAGGATCTCGCCTTCATGTTCGAGGCCATCGGCGCCATCGAGAAAGCCCACCAGGAAAGGTACCAGCATATCCTCAAGGCCATCGAGGAAGGTACCGTTTTCAAGAAGTCGTCCCCGGTCCAGTGGAAATGCAGGAACTGCGGACATCTCCATGAAGGCGCCGAAGCGCCCCAGCTCTGCCCGGTATGCAAGCACCCCCAGGGGTTCTTCGAGGTCAAAGCCTACAACTACTGAGATTCTCCGCAACGGACACGCTTTTCTACTCGACGGGAAAGGCCCATGGATTTGCCCCATGGGCCTTTCCCGTTTCCCTCATGGTCCATCCTTCAGCCGTTTGAAGTCGAACCCCTCCGCCATTACCTCTCCTTTGACATCCGAGATGTCCCTGCCGGTCTGTATCGCGAACTGGATATAATCCGCGCCCCGGATGTCGCCGAGGAGGACCGCGCCGATGACGGCGTTGTCCCGCAGCACCAGCTTGCGGTACACGAGGCGGGCCTCATCCACCCGAACAAGGGACTCCAGCTCACCGGACGCATCCAGTTCTCCCGCGGCCACCAGGTCCACACCCGCCACCTTCAGCTTGTTGGAGGGCACCGTACCTTCATATTTCATATCCCCACCGGCCATATTCACGCCCGCCACCCTCCCCTGGGCGGTCGCCGCGGGCCAGATGCCGTAGTATCTCCCCCGGTGCTCGATGAGATCCCCGGCGGCGTAGATGTCCTCCCGTGCCGTTGCCATGCGGTCGTCCACCTTGACCCCCAGGCCGATCTCCAGGCCGAGGCCCTGCGCCAAGGCTGTCTCGGGACGGACTCCGGCGGAAACGAGAAGGACCATCTCGGAGCGGAGATTCTCGCCTTCCTCGGTAACGACCGTGAGACCGCCGTCCCGGCGCACGATCTCCCGGATCCGGACACCCAGGTGGAAGGAAAAGCCCATCCCCTCCAGTTGTTTTTGCAGCAGGGCGGAGGCGGCCGGGTCCGTCTGCCGCGGGAGGAGGCGGTCCGCAACTTCAATCACGGACACCTCAAGCCCCCTCTTCCGCAGGCCGTTCCCCGCCTCAAGGCCGAGGAGTCCGCCTCCGATGACAATCAGCCCGCGGGCCGACCCCATTCTGTCGAGTATCCGGTCCGCGTCGTCAATGGTGCGCAGCGTCATCACGCCATCCGCATCAGCTCCCTTGATGGGGGGGACGTTCGACCTCCCGCCCGTAGCCAACAGCAGCCTGTCGTAGGCATGGCAAGCGCCGTCACCGGTGATGACCGTCTTGGCCTCCGGGTCGATAGAGGTCGCCTCCACCCCGAGGTGGAGATCGATAGCGTTTCTTTCGAACCATGACCGGTCATGGAGCGTGAAATCCTTGACCGCCTTTTCACCGGCCAGATACTCCGGCAATGCGGGGACATAGTAAAAATAGTGACGGCTCCGCGACAGCATGGTGACGGAACCGTCTCCGTCCGTTTTCCGGATGGCCTCGGCCGCCGAATTCGCGGCAACGCCGTTGCCGATAATCACGTATTTCATGGGATGCAACCTCCGTATCTCCGCCTACCACCCTCACCGGCTCAAGGGGGGACGATTGAAAATAATAGGCTAATTGTACTATATATTCCGGAAAATGCCGGAGGGGCGATCGCGGCCTCCACCAGGCGCATTCCGGCGTAACAGGTCGGAAAATACCCCGTCAAAGAATCCTCCGCGTTTACAAATCGGCAAATCCGGGATACTATGCGTCTGCTTTGCCGCTTCCAAGTCGGTATCGCCCGAAAAAACAGCGGCCAAAGCCTGAAACGGCACGGCAATTACCTGCAACGGAGAACATCCCATGTACTTTCCCACGGACCCCCAGTCCCTCATGGCGCTCGTCACCCTGACCGCCCTGGAGGTCGTCCTCGGCATCGACAACATCATCTTCATCTCCATCCTGGCGGGCAAGCTTCCCCGTAGCCAGCAGAACAGGGCCCGCATCATAGGGCTCGGACTCGCCATGTTCACCCGCATCGGGCTCCTCTTCTCCCTCACCTGGCTGATGGGGCTGACCGCGCCGATACTCTCGGTGGTAGGCAAGGAGATCTCGGGCCGCGACATGATCCTCATCTCCGGCGGCCTGTTCCTCCTGGGAAAGAGCACCCTGGAGATCCACGAAAAACTGGAAGGAGAGGAAGGGCACTCTTCGGCGCGCGCGGTGACATCCTTTGCCGGCACCCTGGTCCAGATCATGCTCCTGGACATCGTCTTCTCCCTCGACTCCATCATCACCGCCATCGGCATGGCGCGCCAACTGTCGATCATGGTGGCCGCGGTGGTTATCGCCGTCGGCTTCATGATGCTCTTTTCGGGCGCAGTCGCCGCCTTCGTGGAACGGCACCCGACCATCAAGATCCTGGCGCTGAGCTTTCTCATCCTCATCGGGGTCGCCCTCATCGGCGACGGCCTGGGGATGCATATTCCCAAGGGATACATCTACTTTGCCATGGCATTCTCGGTGGGAGTGGAGATGCTGAACCTCCGGGTCCGGCGTCGTGAGGCCCACCCGGTAAAACTGCATCAGCCGTACGTTGCCGTCAAGGAACCCGAGAAAGGCGGTGAAGCCGGATAACCCGGAAATCTTTCAAGGAACCCTGTGCCCGTCAGTTCGCTTCGCTTGGCAGACACGGTGCACCCCCCTGACTTCGGCAGGGACGTAACCAACAATCAACTCAAGGAGGAACACCAATGAAAAAAGTACTCACCCGATCCCTTTTCGTCTCTTTCTGCCTGATCCTGGCAGGCGCGGCAGCCGCGCTGGCTACCGACACCCCTACCGCAATGCAGGGCGATGCAAACAAGGACGGCGCCGTGACCTGCGTCGAGGCAAAGGCACTGGCAGCCGAGCGCTTCGCACTGATTGACACCAACAAGGATGGTTCGGTAAGCATGGATGAAATGGAGGCGCGCCTGACAACCTCTTTCAAGGAGATGGACACGGACAAGAACAGCGTCGTGGTCGTTGACGAGTTCGTGACCTACTGGTGCGGCGCCGCGCCGAAGGCGAAAAAAGCGAGTGCCAAAGGGAACAGGCAACCCCAGTTCAGGAAGATGGACCTCAACAATGACGGACAGATATCCACGGAAGAGTGCGTCGTGGTCTGGACCGTCCGCTTCACAGATGCGGACGCCAACAGGGACGGCAAGGTGACCAAGCAGGAGTACGTCCAGAGCCTGATTTACTGGTTCGCCGATACCGATGCCAACCATGACAGCCTGACCACGGTAAGCGAATGGACAAATTACTGGATCGGCAAATGCGCGCCCGAAAAAACGAAAAAGTCCGCTAAGAAGTAGGAGCGGCCATCCCGTACCCATGAAAAAGCCCCCTTCGAGAGGAAACTCGAAGGGGGCTTTTTCATGTCCGGCGCTCATTCGCTTTTGCAATCAAGATGACACCTATTTCCCTACATCAGGATATTAATGTCATCTTGATTGCAATACGGAATCAGACGCCTCAGATGATCCTAGTCCGGGACAACACCGGCGCCATGCCGCCGGAAATCCTCCTTTTCGATGGAATACGTCTCCGCGTAGGGGTCCACGACATATCCGGTTTCCGACGTAATCTCGGGGTGCCCCTTGTCGTCATAGATCACCGTTTCCCGGCCGGTCTCCATTCCGTCCACGTATTCGGTGACGGTGAAGGGACCGGAACAACCGACCAGGAGAGCACTCAGGACCAGCAGTCCATACACTCTCCACCTCCCCACCCCGGTTTCCCCGCAGGCTCCGTGTATCCTCTCAAACATCAAGCATCCCCCTTTTCGTTTACGGTACCCGCCGATGCGACTCCATCACCACCGGTCAACGGGGTGAAGGCGGAGCGTCCGGCGCGTCCTTATTGCCGAGTTTCCCTATATAATCTGCGACCTGATCGACAATCTGCGCGGCGGTCTTCTTCACGTCCTTCTCCGACGCGTTTTTCTGCATGACGAACTTGGCCGCGGCCACGTAGGGATTCATGGTGACCACCGCTCCCGGCATCTTGCCTGCCTCCTTTTCCGTGCCGAACACGATGAACGGGGCATCCGGATTCACTGCCAGATCGATGATGGAGACGTTGATCTCCATCTCCGTCGAGCCGGCGCCGAAACCGATAACGGCGCGCACGACCCTTTTTCCCTGATCGATCTCGGTGAAAACGCCACGTATCAGCCAACCGTCCCCGGGGAGAGGGGTACCGGGAATGCAGCGCCTGGCATCGATTCCCTTGGCGTCAAATCCCTTGGCCAGCGAATCAGACATGAGTTCGACGACCTGCCGGGCCTTCCGCTGCGGGTCGTTCCGCTCCGACATGCGCGGGAGGACCCGCCCGATGATGCGGCCCCGCTCACCGGAATCCTGCTGAGTTGCGTCGTACCCCAGATCGAAATCCTGGATATAGATGACTGAGGGAGGGGCAACGGGCCGGCGCGACTCATCCGTGCGCGCGCTGACCTTCACATCTCCGGTGAGCTTTTTCGCGATTTCGCCCGCCCATCCCGATGAGCACCAGAATAGGACCAGGGCTGGGAGCGCATACAGCAGAATCGTGCGTGGTAAATTCCGTTTCGTCATGACGGCGCCTCTCTTTCATTCAATAAGATGCTCAGCTAACCATACCACTGTCCGTTCCACATGCAATCAACCTGAAAACGGCAGTTGGGGTCATCCGAAGAAAACGACTATGACCTGATTCGTTGCTGCTCTTGGCGAAATGAAGCGTAGACAGCCGATGGTGTCTGAACCCGCAGGGTGAGTTCATCGGCTGTAGCGAAATAAGCCTAGAGCAGCAGAAGAAGGGCATCCGGAGTGAACGAAGGATGACTTCAACTGCCGAATCTGGGATCCACGGAGTCGGAACGGCAAACCTCTACCGGGACCGAACGTGAGATTCCGCAATGCACTTCATGGCATGAGCGCAGACAGAAGGGTGTTCCCGAACGACCTCATGTCGTCGAACAGGGTGGCAATCTGCCAGGCGCCGAGGAAAGCAGCCGCATAAAAGGAGGCGCAATGCCTCCGGTGCCACGCCATCGGCAACCGGCTCACCCAGTCCCGGATACACGGAGTGTTTGCAATCAAGGCAATCGCACACCCGATTGCGGCGCCCGCAAGGATATCGGTCGCGTAATGGAGACCCGTGTAGACGCGGGACAGGCAGATAACCAGCAGAACCCAGCAGCTTCCCAGAATCCCGGCCTTCCGCGAAACAAAGAAGAGTCCGACGGCTATGGCGGAAAAGAGCGCCGCATGATCGCTCGGAAAGGAACTGAATCCGCCGAAGGACTCAGGATTGACACCTGTCGGAAACAGGGAATGGAGGGTCGGCTCCAGGATCGGCCTCGCCCTGAAGGGAAGGGCCACGACAAGATATCGTGCGACCCCGGCCGCGACAACTCCGCCGACGATTGAAGCGACAAGATGCTTGCGCCGGATTTCCTGCGTCTCGCTAGTCTGAAACCAGCACCACCACAGCAGGGAGACGATGAACCCGTTCTTCAGAAAGCAGCTTCGTGTCACCAGGCCCACGAACCAGTCAAGGAGGGCCGATTGCCCGTAAAACTGCTGAAAAAATGAAATCACGCCTGCGTCGAGAAAGTTCATGGTCCCCTCGGGGATGGTTTCGCTTTATTATTACGACCGCGCCTTCAGCATCCGGTTCGTCTTTCCCGTGGGTACCGCATTCCAGGGATCATCCGGCCAGGGGTGTTTCGGATAGCGCCCCTTCAGCTCACGCTTCACCTCCCGGTAGCCGCTGTCCCAGAAGTTCCTCAGGTCCCGCGTGACCTGCACCGGACGGCCGGCGGGAGAGAGGAGGTGGAGCAGGAGCGGCACCCGACCTGCCGCGACAACCGGGGTGTCCGCGAGGCCGAACAGCTCCTGGAGCTTCACCGCCAGGATCGGCTCCTCACCGGAAAGGTAATCAATCTCGACCCGCCTGCCGCTGGGCACGACCGTGTGGGTCGGGGCGCGTTCCTCCAGGAGACCGAGCATCCCGCGGCTGAACAGCGCCCGGAGGGGAGCAAGCAGATCCAGTGCCGCAAGGTCGCGCCGGCTCCGGATCCCGGAGAGATAGGGTCCGAGCCACTCCGGAAGAGTCGCCAGAAGCCGTTCCGGTTCACCATCAGGCCAATCCTCCTCGGGGAAAGCCTTCTTCACCATCCGCACCCTCCCCAGGAACAGGCGTACCGGTCTCTCCCAACCGAGGATCTCCATGCCGGAGTTCCGGACAACCTCAAGGAGAATCGGAAGCGCCTCGTCGTCGGACGCCGACGCCTGCCTCCGGGAAAGTACGACGGCGCCGATACGCTCCTCTTCCCAGGCAAGGACCCGTTCCTGACCCTGGTCCCAGGAAACCGCCCGCCCGGTCACCACCCTGTCCCCGCATTCGGAACGGACCAGTTCAGGCGTCACGGTTGACGCAAGATGGACACGCCCCTCGCCCCCTGTCCCGGCGTCCACCTGCAACGCCAGAATGAGCGCCCTCCCCCGGACCCCGCTCTTCGGTGAAAGGAGCGCGCCACGGCCATTGGCCAGAAGGAAGCGGTCACCGCCGTCCTCCCGCCGGACGGCGATGCGGTCGGGATAGGCGGCAAGGAGGAGGCGCGCCGCGTCATCTACCCGCAATGTCGCTTCGCGATGCGTCCTCCCTGGAGAGGTCTTCATCAACCGCGACAACTGGCCGGCGGTGCGTTCCACCGCCCGAACCGACCCGTCCCGTGACAGGCCGCTTCCACCTCCCGCGCGATCCGTCACCGCTTCATACCGTTCCAGCAGGTCCGACTCGCAGACCCGTGCGCTCTCCCCGGGCGCATAGCGGAAGATGTCGCGCTCGGAGAGCAGTGCCGCGACAACGGCGGCCGCTTCCTCCTTTTCAAGCTCCTTTCCCCGAAGCAGGAGCCTGGCAAGGCGCGGGTGAACCGGCAGCTCCGCCATGCGCCTCCCCGTAGCGGTGGGTCGGCCCTCCCGATCCAGGGCGCCCAGATCGCGGAGAAGGTCCCGCGCCGTCGATACCGCCGCCGCGGGCGGAGGGTCGAGCCAGGAAAGGGAATCCGGCTCCCGCACCCCCCAGACGGTCAGTTCCAGGACCAGGGAGGAAAGGTCGGAGAGGAGGATCTCGGGCGGCGAGAAGGGTGTCATGGCGCCGAAGGTATGGTTGCCGAACAGGCGGTAGCAGACCCCGGGCGCGAGCCTCCCGGCCCGTCCGGTCCGCTGCTCCGCCGACGCCCGCGACTCCCTGACCGTCACCAGACGGTTCAGGCCGCTGGACGGGTCATGGCGCACCATGCGGGAGAGACCGCCGTCCACAACCACCCGCACCCCCTCGATGGTAAGGCTCGTTTCCGCTATGTTCGTTGCCAGGACCACCTTGCGCCCGGTTCCCGGCAGGACGGCTCTCTCCTGCTCGGCAAAGGGGAGGTCTCCGTACAGGGGAAGGATCGACAGGGAAGGGTCGGAGATCCGGCCACGGAGGATTTCGCGACAGGCGCGGATCTCTCCGGAACCGGGGAGAAAGGCGAGTATGTCCCCCTCCGTTTCCGACAACGCACGCCGCACGGAAGCGGCCATGCGCTCGGGAAAGCGGTCGCGGGAATCATCCAGGTAACGCACCTCCACCGGGAACGAGCGCCCCACCGAGGAAACGACGGGCGCGTTCCCCAGCAGGGAGGCCACCGGCCCGGTGTCCAGGGTAGCGGACATCACCAGGATTTTCAGGTCGGGACGCACCTCCCGCTGCACCTCCAGACAGAAGGCCAGAGCCAGGTCAGCATGGATGCTCCGCTCGTGGAACTCGTCGAAGATGACGAGAGAAACGCCTTCCAGGCAGGGATCCCGCTGCAGGCGGCGGGTGAGTATCCCTTCGGTCACCACCTCGATGCGGGTCTTCTTGGAAATCCGCCGCTCGAAGCGCATGGCATAGCCGACTGTCCCGCCGGCCTCCTCGTCCAGGGAAGAGGCCATGCGGTGGGCCGCGTAGACCGCGGCGAGACGGCGCGGCTCCAGCATCACGATGCGGCCTCCTCCCAACTCCGGCAGGCTCAGGAGCGCAAGCGGCGCCCGGGTCGTCTTGCCGGCGCCCGGAGGGGCATGAAGCACCGTATTCCGTGATGACGCGACGGTTCTCATCAGCTCCGGCAGCACCGGATCAATGGGCAATTGCTCTGAAATGTGCGGGGGTCGGTTCATGGTTTATC
This sequence comes from uncultured Geobacter sp., assembly GCA_937886325.1. Taxonomy (GTDB): domain Bacteria; phylum Desulfobacterota; class Desulfuromonadia; order Geobacterales; family Geobacteraceae; genus RPRC01. Next base: position 15,024 of record CALABV010000090.1, on the reverse strand, counting down.
TTTTCCGGGCCGGTTCTTCCCGGTCCGGAGAGAGAAAGGTACCGTTCTTTTCCCGATGGTGTCAATCGGAAAAGAAACGGCACATTCCTCCTTTCAGGAACGCAGTACTTGTTTTGACATTACCCCGTGAATGGAGTATTTTCTGGAAACCGCAACGGCCGTTTCGGAATCATACGCACGGCGTTTGTCGGCGCCTTCCGCACGAACGGGTTCAGCAACACGGTGATGGACGGAATCCTGTCATCGGACCTGGAGATGGATCGAATGTACACACGGAAAGATATCCCCTTTGATCCGGTCACGCTCTCTTTTCGCGACAAGGAACTGGAAGCCGATTTCCGCGATGATTTCTTTACGCGGAATCTTTCCCATTTCCGCCAGGATCTCCTGCTGGGATGCTTTCTCTACGCGGTGTACGGCATCCTCGACTTCTGGATAATCCCTGAAATCCGCATCGCGACCTGGTACATCCGTTTCGCCCTTGTCTGCCCCCTGCTGCTGGGGGTCTTTCTCTTCACCTTTTCCAGGCTCTCCCGCCGGTTTCTGGAGCCGGCGCTGATTCTCGCCTGTTTCGCCGCCGGAGCGGGAATCATCGCCATGATAGTCATGGCGAGTCCGCCCGGCAGTCACCTCTACTATGCCGGTCTGCTGCTGTGCCTGCTTTTCTATTTCCGGCTGCGCTTCCTGACGGCATCCATCCTTTCCTGGAGTATTTTCGTCCTCTACGAAACAGCGGTCCTCATGGACGCGCGGACCCAGGCTCCGATCCTGATCAGCAACACCTTCATCTTTTTCTCCTTCATCATCGCGGGAATGTTCCTCTGCTATTCCATGGAACGGTATAAAAGATCCGACTTCCTGCTCCGGATGACCATCCAGCGCAAGAACGACGAGATACTCTCCACCAATCGCGAACTGGAAAGGGAGGTTCGGGAGAGGAAGCAGGCGGAAGGGGAAAACCGGCGCCTTCAGGAACAACTGATCCAATCGCAGAAGATGGAAGCGGTCGGGCAACTTGCCGGAGGCATCGCCCACGAATTCAATAATATCCTTGCCGCGGTTATCGGCTATGCGGGATTTCTGCGCATGAAAATGAGGATGGACGACCCCCTGCGCTCCTACGTGGAAAAAATCACCTTTTCCGGGCAGCGTGCCGCGCGCCTCACGCAGGACCTGTTGTCCTTCAGCAGAAAACAGCGGGTACATCCGCAATTGGTCAAACTGAATGACATCATGTCGAGTGTGAAGCCGCTGCTCTCCATGATGATTGGGAAGAATGTGGAACTGTCCGTTTCCTGTCGCGACACACCCATCACCATACTGGCCGACGGTGGCCTGCTGGAGCAGGTCCTCGTCAACCTGGCCTCCAACGCCCGCGACGCCATGCCGGAAGGCGGCCTCCTTTCAATCTACGGCGATGTGGTTGAAATGACCGACGAATTCACCCATTCCCACGGAACGGCGCACGCCGGCCGCTACGCCCTCATCACCGTTGCCGACAGGGGACACGGCATGGACGAAGCCACCCGGACACGCATCTTCGAACCGTTCTTCACCACCAAGGAGGTGGGGAGAGGAACCGGGCTCGGGCTGGCCATGGTCTACGGCATAATAAAGCAGCATAACGGCTTCCTTGACGTGACTTCGAAGCCGGGGGAGGGGACCACGTTCAGGATCTATCTCCCCCTTGCCGGCCCGTCCCTTGTCCCATTCCCGGAAGAGACGCCTGAGGCGACGGCATCCCCGGCATGGCAATAACCCCTGTCCCCTTCCCGCTGGAATGGAGCCTTCCCATGAAAAGAGCACCCCTTTTTCTTTCGGTCATTCTGTCCCTGTTCTTTGCCGCGGGCTGTTTCGCACAGGAAGCGGAGCAGCCCTTTCCGACCAAGGACGGCTTCACCCTTCACCTGCCGACCGACTGGAAACCGATTCCCGCGGACGTGCTGGACGCGTATTCCCGGGAGATCGCCAAACTGGCGCCTCAGACGGAGAAACAGGTGTACGACTACGGCTTCCAGCTTTCAGCCGCTCGCAGGTGGTTTACCTATCCCTATATCCTGGTCCAGGTGAAACGCTCCGGCCGGGTCCCGGAAGACCAGCTCCGTTCACTGTCGAAGATCGGAGAGGCAATGGATTCCAGCTTTGCCAAGGCCGGAAAATCCCTTTCATCCTTTGCTGCCAACGGCAAAATTGGAGAGACCGTACTGGATCCCTCCACCCATACCCTCTGGACGCGGATGTCCATCGACGTAAAAGGTGTCGGGACGATCAACGGTCTGATCGGCACGGTCCTGACCGAAACCGGCTTCATCCAGATCTCCTGCTACGCCGAGGAGCAGGAATTCCGGGGATACCTCCCGGTCTTCGAGGCCATCGTCAAGGGCGCCGTTCTCTCCGACGAGCTGAAGTACCGTTCCGGGGCCGGGGATTCGGAGCCCGCATCGGGCGGAATCGGGCGGGGCATGATAGTGGGGATAGCCGTCGCGTGTATGGCCTCGGTCGTGTTTCTCTGGTTTGTCATCCGGAAAAGAAGGGACAAGAAGCAATGCTGACGGTGCGGCATCACCTGATCAAGAAAGAGGAGTGAAATGAACCCCCGGCTTCCGTTCCGTTACCTGGAACCGGTCTTCTTCTCGGGGCTGCTGGACGACCCGGTGCTCTCCGTGCATGTCAGGCCCCTGGGACGGAGCCTGCTCATGGATTGCGGCCGGATCCACCACCTTGCCAAGCGCGTACTGAAATCAACCTCCGCCCTTTTCATCACCCACGCCCACATGGACCACTTCATGGGCATCGACACCTTTCTCCGCACCCTCCATGTCTCTCCCCGCACCACGGACATCTACGGTCCCCCCGGTCTGGCGGACAAGATGGGAGCCAAGTTGTCCGGCTACGACTGGAACCTGGCCGAACCGTATTGGGGCTCCTTCCGGGTCCACGAGGTCTTTGCCCATCGCATCGCCACCACCCTGTTCTCCGGCCCGGAGGGTTTTGCCCGTCATTGCCCTGGGGAGCAGGCGCGGCGGGATCGTGTACTCTACAGCAACCGCTTCCTCCAGGTGGAGGCGGAGACGTGCGACCACCGGATACCGTCCCTCATCTACAGGATCTCCGAACATCCTTCATTTCAGGTGGATGACGGCAGGATTGAAGCTGCCGGACTGGTGAAGGGGGAATGGCTGCGGATTCTGCGGCGGCTGTTCGCGCAGGGAGGGATGGAAGGGGAAGCGGTGACGGTGTTGCGCCGCCGGGCAGACGAGGTTGTCGAGGAAAGAGCGGAGGACGCCGCGCGCCTCTACGGGAGCATCCGGGGGGAACGGCCCGGCGCCTCAATAGGATACGTGACCGATATCGGCTTCAGCGACGAAAACCTGGAAAAGCTGACGGCGCTCCTCAAGGGTGTGACGCTGCTGGTCTGCGAATGCTCGTTCCTGGAGGCGGACCGGGACAAGGCCCGCGTCTCGTCCCACCTGTGCACCGGCGACGTCAACTTCCTTGTGGAAAAGCTCCGCCCCGCCTTCTTCCTTCCCATGCACCTGTCCAAGAGTTATATCCACACCTGGGAACGCCTCTATGAGGAACTGGAAGCCCCGCCGGGTGTAACCCTGCTGCGGTTGCCCAAGCTGGTGACGCCCCGTCCGCTGCTGCCCTGCGAGGTCCCCAAGGCGAAAGGCTCCCCCTGAAGAGGGAAATTATTCCACCGTAACCACTCCCGAGGTCGCCTCGATGTAGTTCACCGGCGCGCCGAACAATGCGCGGTGGGTCAGTATCCTGCCCCGGAAGAGGATCGTCTCTCCAGGGGAAACGGAAAACTCGTTCTCATCCTTGTGCACCCTGATGATAACACGACGCCCCAGGCGATCCCGTCCCTCCACCCGATAATGCCGGGTCCGCTCATACACTCTTTTGACGACGATCTCGAAGTCGTAGTGATTGCCTACCCTGCCGAAAAATCCCGATTTCGGGGGCATCGCCCCCCAAAGCCGCAACGACTGATTTTCCGCGCGTTCAATCGCCCGTTCGGCGGCCATGATGACCGAATCTCCTTCGGGGGTGCCTGCATAGTGCCGACATACCAGGGGAAGCATGGCCTTGCAGGATTCCAGGAGAGCGTCCATAAGGGGAGAGGAGACGGCGGCGCTTCGGGAACCTTCATCCGGTGAGATATTCTTCACTGCATGACCCATGGGACCCTCCGTTTCCGGTTGTGATAAAAAACATGACCCTTTTCACGCTGATCATAGCACTATTCAACCGGACCGACGACATTTTACACAAGGGCAGATACAAGATCCACCGGTTAAAAAAAACCCCCGCGGATGAAAAAAGATGCATCCACAGGGGGGAACCAAAAGGAGAAGTCTACAACGTATGGTAACTATAGCGCAGAAGAGGAGAGATGCAACAATTCACCCGATTTTTTGCCTCGGATTCAGTTCTCCGGCATGTTTACCGGCGGCACTCCTTCGAGTACACCTGTACCGTGCCGCCGGTCGACGTACCCCGCTACTGAAACAGGTGTGCCGCGGTGTCCGCGGCAAACCGTATGAATGGACCGCAAACCGTGAAAAGGCACTCCATAACCAATTGTAATCACTATAGGCATAAGGCAATAAGCTTATTGGTACAATACTTGCTGAAAAATAACATCACCGTGGCGCTGGAAATTCACTTTTCTCGATTATTCCGGTGAATCAATGAAATACAGCTTCTCTCAGCTTTTCGATATCAAGCAGATACAGACCCTCATGGAGTCCTACAACAAAGTTACGGGGCTGCTTTCCGCAATACTGGATACCAATGAGAAGGTCCTTGTAGCCGTTGGATGGCAGGACATCTGCGTGCGCTTCCACCGGCAGCACCCGGTTACCCTCGCCCGTTGCAAGGAAAGCGAGGCGTTCATCAAGAAACATCTGCACGAATACGAGGGAAGGTTTTTCGAATACCAATGCAAAAACGGCCTATGGGACATGGCCATGCCGATATTTTTCGACGGCGGGCATATAGCGACCTTCTTCTTCGGACAGTGCTTCTATGAGGACGACAAACCGGAATCGGAAATCTTCCGCAGACAGGCGCGGGAATTCGGCTTTGATGAAGCCAGGTATCTAGAAGCATTGGAACGCGTCCCGACCTATTCCCGCGAACAGATGCGCAACGCTTTGGAGCTGTACACAAACCTCATGAATATCATTACTGAAATGGGCATCAAAAAGCTGAAACTCATGCAGGAAATAGAAGCGCGGGAACGGGTTCACAGAAACATGAAGGAGTCGAGAGCGTACACCGACAGAATACTGACGTGCATCCTGGAAGAGGGGGGTGGGGACTTCTGACGGAAATACCCATTTCTTATTACCGACACCCTCCCCGCAACCTGTTTCTTCCCATTTTCTCACCGAGTGTAGCAAACTTGCCCTGCATCTCCCCACCCTTCCGCCCATCACGCCGTGGGGTCAGGATGTAACAAGTGTAAATAAGCGTACCTTTACAACTGTATATGGGCATTTACACTTTTTACCTTTTTACCCCCTCCCAACCTGCTCCATAAAACCGTTTGAAGACACTCCATGCCGCCATGTTATCGATTTCTATCATCTTTCCATGCGCCGCATTTAATTGTTCATCGTTTGGTATGGTAGTTGCTCATACAAATGCATGATTCATCAAAAACTGTTTTATCTGAAACATTATTCCTATTCAGCCAAGACAATCTCTATCAATATGACTTTGTCAGACAGTATAGACGGCGTGCTGCATTTCTAAGAAGCTTATCGATGCGTCATTATGTAAGGTATGGAAACCTTCCAGGTCATTATAATCGTATATAAGTCATCTTCGAGGTACGTATCATAAACATTATGACTCCGTATCTGTCATGGTAATTTTCCAAAACCGGATTTCAGACAGCACCACAATCCGTCAACACAGGCGGCATTTATCCTCAGAAAGGAGTAGTTCTCATGAAATTGGATGGCAAAGTTGCAATCGTAACAGGAGCGGGTCGAGGAATCGGGAGAGGAATCGCCAGACGGTTGGCTGCTGACGGCGCAACCATCGTGGTAAGCGACATCATGTTTGACAATGCACAGAAGGTTGCAGCCGAGATCGAGGCAGCGGGCGGCAAGGCAATGGCGATCAAGACCGATGTTACCGTGGAAGCGGACGTCAATGATTTGGTGGCAAAGGCCGTCGAAAAATATGGGAAACTGGACATCATGGTGGCAAATGCAGGTATCGGTATCGTGAAGGTGGGCCTCGACCACACCCCCGAAGACATCGACAATCAGCTTGCAGTCAATGTAAAAGGTGTAATCCTCTGCGATAACGCCGCGGCAAGACAGATGATCAAGCAAGGGCATAAAGGCTATCTGGGCAGCGGCGGTAAAATCATCAATTGCGCCAGCATCGCCGGACACTCGGGTTTTGCCTTCCTGCCCGTCTACAGCGCCTCGAAGTTCGCCGTAAGGGGATACACCCAGGCGTTCGCCAAGGAAATGGCTGAACACAAAATCACCGTCAACGGCTATTGCCCGGGCATCGTCGGCACCGATATGTGGGCACTCATCGACGAAAAGATCGGTGCGTATACCGGCGCGGCAAAAGGCGAAACCCTCAAGGCTTATATCACTAGCGCATGTCTTGCCAAGGAAGTCGAAACCCCGGAACAGGTTGCGGGGTTTGTCGCCTACTTGGCATCCGAGGACGCGGATTACATGACAGGGCAGTCGGTCATGATCGATGGTGGTATCGTATTGGTGTAAGACCTGAAAAGTGAATTGATGTTGTACGGTGCCGGCACATATCCCGGAAGGGGCGGGGTGTGTGCCGGCACCCGTGCATGAGCAGCCGATGGGATACCAGGCTGTTACTGGAGGCGGAGAGTGGAAACCGGCTGAATGCGCCAGTGCCCTTCCCGCAGAAAAATGCCGTTCATGGCGTCTGACGGGCCTTTCCATCCGGGAGGAGACAGACATGTCCGACAATGAACAGACCAGGCACGTAAAGACGGTGCTCCAGGTTGCCGGAACAGGCGGCGCCGGGGTGATCAGCCAGCCCCTGGAAAATGATTTTCAGCCCCAGATAGTCAGATCATGGGAGCGGTGCCTCTCTAAACACAGGATTCATCCTTCCACGGTTGAAAAACCGATTCTACTGACGGAAAAGTCCCTCCGCGACTACCGTGGTCCCCTGGAGGATTTCCTCTTTTTCGCGCAATCCGGCATGCAGAAGCTGTACAAGATGCTTTCCTGCGTTGGATATGTGCTTCTCCTGTGTGATGCGAACGGTGTGGCCGTCGACTATCTGGGCAACCCGAAGGATGAAAGGGAGCACCGGGATGCAGGACTCTGCTCCGGGTCCGTGTGGCTGGAATCACTTGCCGGAACGTGCGGTGTCGGCACGTGCCTTGAAGAACGGCGGGCCATCACGGTCCACAGGGAAGATCACTTCTCAGCCGCTTTCATCGGGCTGAGCTGCACGGCAGCGCCGCTGTATTATCCGGACGGGACCCTGCTCGGCGCCCTTGACGCCTCCCTCCTCTATTCTCCGGAATCAAAGGATTCCCAGGCGGTCGCCTTGCTGCTGTTGAATTCCCACGCCCGGTTGATTGAAAACGCCTTCTTTGTCAGAAAATGCAGGGATGCGTGGCTGATCCGCTTCAACAGGATGCAGGCTTTCGCCGAGGTTTCAACGGAATCAATCATCGCCGTCAACTCGGACGGCTTTATCGTTGCGGCGAACTTCACCGCCATACTTGAACTGACCCGACAGGGGGGATGCAGCCCCATCGGCAGGTGCCTGACCGATGTTTTCGAGACTCGTTTTGAAGACATGGCGGATCATGCCCTCAACAAGGCGACCATGGTATTCCCCATCCGTGCCATCAATACGGGAATCCAGTACTTCGCGACTTTCTCAGCCCCCGAATCGAAGAGAGCCCTGCGACCGGACACCAGAAACGGGACGGAAACGGCGCCCGCCACCTCCGGCCATCCGGAACCTCCCCTTACCCTGAGCAACCTGGCTACGACCGATTCGCGGATGAATCAGAATGTCAGATGTGCCAGGCAGGTGATGAACAAGGGCATCCCCATCCTTCTCATCGGTGAAACCGGCACGGGCAAGGAAGTCTTTGCGCGGGCACTGCACGACGCAAGCGATCGGGCCTCCAAGCCTTTCGTGGCACTGAACTGCGCCTCCATCCCGGAGTCCCTCATCGAGAGCGAGTTGTTCGGCTACAAGCCGGGCGCCTTTACCGGCGCCCACATCAAGGGGATGCGCGGCAAGATCCTTCAGTCTGATGGAGGCACTCTCTTTCTGGACGAAATCGGCGACATGCCGTTGAACCTCCAGACCAGGATGCTGCGTGTCCTTGCGGAAAAGGAAATAGTCCCCCTCGGCAGCGAACAACCGGTAAAGGTCAACCTGAACGTAGTCTGCGCGACCCTGCGCAACCTGGAAGTTCTGGTTCGCACGGGCCAGTTCAGGGAGGATCTCTATTTCCGCCTCAACGGCATAACTATAGTGCTGCCACCGCTCCGCGAACGGGAGGACAAGGCGCTGCTGATCAGGAAGGTCCTTGCCGCGGAAAGCGGCGGCCGGGATCTCGCCATAACCGACGAAGCCTTCCAGGTCTTGCTGCGCTATTCCTGGCCCGGCAACATCCGTGAGCTGCGGAATGTGGTGCGGTATGCACAGGCCGTAAACGAAAGCGGAGCCATCGGCGTGGAAGACCTTCCACTGGAAAACACGGGCATCCCATCTCCGTCCCTGCCGGTGCGGGCAATGAATAGAGAGGGTAGCCCCGACACGGGACATCATCATCCAATCCCGGCCAGAGAGCGCACCGTCATGGTGGATGCCCTCACCAGACAGAGGTGGAACCTTTCAAGGGCAGCGAAGGAGCTGTGCATCAGCCGCCCGACTCTCTACAAAAAGATGAGGCAGCATGCCATCGTACCGCCGCACAAGTTCGACAGGAAGGACTAGGACGTCGGCAAGCAACAATGAAGAATGGGACGCCGGCCTCAAGGCGGCAGTTTTTTCAAGACATTGGCACGCACGTTGCTAGTAAAACGAATGAGAAGACTCCTGCCATTTGTCAATCTTCTCGCAGATCCTTGGGGCAGTTCAATCCTCCGAACTGCCCCCTTTTTCCCCGAAGGAAACGGTTCGCGTCCACGCAGCACGAAAAAGCCTCCCATCTCACGCAGTGCGGGTACCACCCCTTTTCTACACGGAGACGCGCGACACTCTGCCGTGTTACGGGGGCGATTAAACATATCAATCGTAGGGGCTAGGCATGCCTCGCCCATTCGGGGCACGGCGACCGTGCCCCTACATCAGGGTTGTGATGTTTAATTGCCGAAGTACTCTATGTTCGGAGAGATGAGTCTCCACTATACTTTCAGAGAAATCTCCGTCTGTCCGTTACACATGTATAATTTGTTTCCAATCTTCCGTACAGTTGTCGCTGTACCGCTACAATAAATCATCAGCAACGACCGATCTCAGGCAAGATTGGGTACGGTGATACATTTTATCTGAACCGGCAAAATATAAAACCACATACATAGCGGACATGACAGGGGTCTGTTTTCAAAACAGATCTTCGTTTGCGTCATTGGCACGCGAGTTGCTGTTTTCAACATGGGAAGTCAACGATTATCAGCCCGACTTCTCATGGTAATTTGGGACAGTTCTCCAGGAACTGTCCCCTTTTTCAAATTCACCACGTCAATTGAATTGTCGGCCGCGTTGGTCAGGGCACTTCAGCGACATCATAAATACACTGGAACCGCTTCCACTTCCAGAGTTGAACACTGAAGAAGCGGAGCGCACTCCGTCTGCACCCTATGGAACAGACTGAGTGCAGGGGCACGCATGGGCAGGAGACCGAATTACAGAGCAAAAATCGGTGAATTGCTGAAGAGAGGGAAAGCGCGTGGCGGCTCGCCGCGCACGGAAATCCTTGCCGTGAACGGCGACCGGGAGCCCTCTGCACGCCGGCTGGAAAAGGTGCTGCGGCTCCTGGATGCGCTGAAGAGTGTCGGTATGGAAGAATACCCCGGATTCTGCGCCAGGATCTCAAGGGCAACCGGCTATTCGAGGAGCCGGGTGTCCGATATCCTGTCCGGAAAGGCGCCGCTGAATTCACGATTCGTGACGGCTGTGTGCGCGACCTTCGGAACGAACGAGGAATTCATTTCCGAAGGCACGGGCGCGATGTCCGCGGGTGAACCTCCAGCAGAGAGAAACCATGAGGAAGATCGTGCGATTCGCGAAGCGGTCGAGCTGCTGGAAAGCATGTCAAAACCAGACCGGAGGAGAGCCGTTGCCGTGCTGAAGGAGATCAGAGGGATCTGCAACAGGAAGACAGCCCTGTAGAGTCGGTGTTTACTGGTTAAAATTTCTTTGGAGAACACTACGGTTCATTCAATACGCACTGCTTGTCGTCCTTGTTGCAGTAACGCACGACATTGACGGTCTCCATGGTAATGAGCCCGCCACCCATCATCTCATCTATCCTGGGCATAACTCTGTCCAGTTTTTCCTTGCTGGCCACAACCTCCAGTATCAGGGGAAGGTCGGAGGATAGCCGGAGGATTTTGTCCGTATGATAGACGCTGTGCGCGCCGAAACCGGCAACCCCTCGCAGAATGGTCGCCCCGGCAAAACCCTCCGCTATCAGCAGGTCGATCAGGGCTTCGTATAAAGGTCTCCTGCCGTATTTATCGCTTTCGCCGATAAAAATTCGCATGAGCACCTTTTCCCCGGAAAATTTGGGCATGGTGACCTCCCTGCAGGTTGTTGCGGCAATGAGACACACGTGTCTTGACCCGCTTCCCTGGCTGTGACTCGATACCGGTGCAATCGCATTCCCGGGAAGAACCTTGTTTGCGGAGCGGATCGTTTATTTTTCCTGTCGGTCGATATGACGCCATGCCCGGCTATGCCGGGCATGGCGTCAGCTCTTCTTGCCCTGCAGAAAATTCGGGTCCTGGTATTCCGGATTCGGATAGGCAAAGAAACCGCGGCCGCTTTTCACACCCAGCCAACCCTTATCCACATACTCCTGCTTTAGGAAATCGGCGTTTTTGCGGGTTTGCGGGTCATTAAGGGCATTGGCCCAGTATTCAGAAACATGCCATGCGGTATCCAGACCGACGACATCCAGCGTACCGAGCGGTCCGATGGGCATTTTCATGACGCCCATCCAGGCGCGATCGATATCTTCCACCGAGGCAACACCATTGGCGGCCAACGTGATAGCCGCACCGGTCAAGGCGCTGTACATGGAATTGAAAACATACCCATAGTTCTCCTTGTGAAGAACCATGGGTATCTGGTTGATCGATATGGCAAAATCGCGGACCAGCAATACGACTTCCGCCGAGGTTCCGGGATGGGGCATGATATCGGCCACGTTCCCGACCCAGGCGGGCTGGTGAAAATGAAGCGCAATGAATCTGTCCGGCCTGCCTGTGGCCTCGGCGAACAAAGAGGGGACCAACAATGAGGTATTGGTTGTGAAAATGGTACGGGCAGGGCAAAGCTGATTGAATTGGGAAAGTACTTTTCCCTTCAGGACCGGATCCTCGGGAACCGATTCACTGAGCAGATCAGCCTGCTTGGCCGCTTCCACCGCATCACTGGTCATTGCAATCCCGGCAAGCGCTTTTTCGGCTGTCTGCTTCTCCATGTAGCCGCCATAGACAAGGTATTCAGCATAGCCATTGAGCCGCTGGAGAGCTTTCTCCAAAGCACCCTCGTCAATATCATACAGACTTACAGCATACCCGTGAGCCGCACACTGGAAAGCGATCTGCTGGCCCATCGTCCCACCGCCGACAATCAGTACCTTTTTGATGTCTTTCAGTTCCACGAGGGATCTCCTTTTCTTCTAGAAGTTGAATTGCAGAGCATTCCAGGGATGCGCAACACATGAAACCGCGGCAGGCAACCTGAGACAGGGGAAGAAACACTGCATTCCCAAAGGATTCGTTACTCGGCCTCGACCCGCATTATTTTTGCCCGTGAACAGTCAAGCGGCTTCACGTGCAACGGCAGCGAGCTGTCGAGGTAGACGCTGTCGCCCTCCTCGAGGATATACACCTCGCCGTTCCTCCTTATCTCCACTTTTCCGGCAATGACATAGAGGAAAGTCTCCCCTTCCCGTTGCGCCGTCACAGTGACCCTCCGGTCGGACCGCAGATCGAACACTGAACAGTCCATCCTTCTTCCCAATTCGAAAGGAAGCAGTGAATAGCAGGAGTTCTGCCTTCCGGGGGTTATCTGCTCACGGGGATTTTCGCTGCACCTGTCTATCTTCCTGAAGATTTCATAGCGCGGTTTCTCGGCGGCGCCGTCGAACAATCTTCCCATGCGAACGTGAAAATAGTCGGCGAGTTTCGCCAGGGTTTTCAGACTCGGCGTGACATTGTTGTTTTCTATCTGGGACAGCAGCGGAGCGGACAACCCCGTCTCTCCCGCCACGAACTGCAGTGTCACGTTTCTCGCCTTGCGCAGGCTTTTCAATTGTGAGCCGATGTTGTAGTCGTTCATTGCTTCAACTGTACTTTTCCGCAGTGTGCCCACCGAGGCGGGGACATGGTCGAGGGGACGCCGGTTCAGGTGCCCGCGCCCCGGTGATCGCCGCACCCGGCGAACGGCTGCCATTCATTCAAAAGCGTTTCGAAGCGGCCGGAAATGCGCGAAGAGACATCCAGCAGCGACACCTCCCGACCGAGGATCGATTCCAGCGAGGCAACGGGACACTGCTCGATCCCGCATGGATGTATCTTGCGAAAGAAGGCAAGATCGTTGCTCACGTTCAGGGCGAATCCGTGCATGCTGACCCAGCGGCGCACCCCGACGCCGATGGAAGCCAGCTTTCCCGAGTCCGTCCACACGCCGGTGCGACCGTCCACCCGGTATGCCGTCACCCCGAAATCCGCGGCGGTCAGGATGAGAAGTTCTTCCAGAAAGCGGAGATGACGGCGCAGATCCTTGCCCCGCAGACCCAGGTTGATGATGGGATAGCCGACCAACTGGCCGGGCGCATGGCAGGTGACGTCTCCGCCCCGGTTGATGCGCACCACTTCCACCGACGGATCAAGGATGCTGCCGTCGCTCCCGCTCCGGCCCATGGTGTAGACCAGGGGATGCTCCAGCAGCAGCAGCGTTTCCCGGGACGGATCGCCATGGACCACGGCCGCAAGGTGTTCCTGCAGTGCGAATCCTTCCTGATAACTGATTGTGCCGAGTTCTCGTATCAGCATTGAGCCTTTGTCTTTCACCTGAATCCGTGGCGCCTTTACGCCTTCACCTTCGCGCAACGACTCGGTTTCCTGCATCGACTGGGGGTTGAACCGGCCCGACGAAGGTCACCCCCGCATAAGCGGCGTGAAACAGCATCGGCGACGTTCAAACCCCGGCATTCCGCCTGCCTCGGCATTCAGGCGTCACGGATTCAGATTTTACCCTATGGTTTCATCAAATTCTCCGGCTCCGGCGCTACCGTGCCGGAGAATTCCCATCAGCGCTTCATCAGGCGTGAATCACCGCCTTGTGAACATCCAGCGCAGCCTCCTTCACCGCCTCAGCCAGTGTGGGATGGGCATGGAACATGGCGCCGATGTCGTGGGCCGTACCGCCGTAGCTCATCACCGCGACCGCCTCGGCAATCATGTCGGAAGCCCTCGGGCCGACGATGTGCACGCCGAGAACCGCGTCGGTCTCCTTGTGGGCAAGGATCTTGACAAAGCCGTCGATCTCGTCCATGCAGCGGGCGCGGCCGTTGGCCATGAACGGGAACCGTCCCGCCGTGTACGGGATGCCTTCCTCCTGCAGTGCCTGCTCGGTCTTGCCGACGGATGCGGCCTCGGGCCAGGTGTAGGCGATGCCCGGAATCGTGTCGTAGTTCACTTTTACGTCCTTGCCGGCAAAGCGCTCGGCAAAGACCACGCCCTCTTCCGACGCCTTGTGTGCAAGGAGGGGACCCGGAACGATGTCGCCGATGGCATAGATGCCCGGCGCCGAGGTTTCATAGTTGTCGTTGACGGCAACCCTGCCGTTGCCGTTGGTGGAGACACCCGCATCTTCCAGGCCGAGACCTGTCAGAACCGGCTTCCTGCCCACTGCGACCAGGACCTTGTCGCACTCCATTTCTTCGGTCTTGTCGCCGGCCTTCAACTGCAGCACGGCCTTGCCGTTCTTTTTCTCCATCCCGGTCACCTGGGTGCCCATGCGGAAGGCGATTCCCTGTTTCTTCAGGATCTTCATCAGGGCATCGGTTACCTCTCCGTCGGTAAACGGAAGCATCTTGGGCAGCATCTCCACCACCGTCACCTTGGCGCCGAGCCTCCTCCACACGGAGCCCAGTTCCAGTCCGATATACCCTGCGCCGACGACCACCAGGTGCTCGGGAACAGACGTGAAACAGAGGGCTTCCTTGGAACTGACGATGGTTTCACCGTCAAAGGGAAGGCTGGGCACTTCCACGGGAACCCCGCCGGTGGCCAGGAGGATGCGCTTGCCGCAGACAGCCGTGATATTTCCGCCGTCGGACACTTCGACCCGATGAACGCCGTCACCCTTGGGAGCGGTCAGCTTGCCGCTGCCCTTCACGACCTGCACCTTGTTCTTCTTGAACAGGTAGGCGATGCCGTCGGTGAGTTTCTTGACCACGTCATCCTTGCGCGCCACCATTTTGGGCACGTTCATGGTCGGCGGGTTGATCTCGATGCCGTGGCCCGCAAACTTGTCACGCGCCAGGGCGAAATGTTCGCTGGAATCGAGAAGCGCCTTGCTGGGAATGCATCCCTCGTTGAGGCACACGCCGCCCATGGTGGGACGCTGCTCGACGACCAGGACCTTCTGCCCCAGCTGGGAAGAACGGATCGCGGCCACGTAGCCACCGGGGCCGGCGCCGATAACTATCAAATCAAAGATTTCCTCGCTCATTTTTTATTACCTCTCTCAATCAGTAGTATGTAACCGTTTTCTGTGTCCTGAATCCGC
>CALABV010000089.1 GCA_937886325.1 uncultured Geobacter sp. | reverse complement strand
GATGCGCGTGCCGAAGGAGGCCGCGCCGGAATCATGGGTGACCATGATGATGGTCTGGCCCGAACGGTTCAGCTGCTTCAGCAGGCGCAGGATTTCTTCGCTCCGGTGCGAGTCCAGGTTGCCGGTGGGTTCGTCGGCCAGGAGCACCGCGGGATCGGTGACCAGCGCACGCGCTATGGCCACACGCTGCATTTCTCCACCCGAAAGCTGCTCCGGCCGATGCTCGATGCGCGACCCCAGGCCGACGCTTTCCAGCAGATGGACGGCCTTCTCCCGGATCCGCGAAAAGGGAACGCCGTCCAGAAGCAGCGGCAGGCTCACGTTCTCCACGGCGGTCAGTATCGGAAGCAGATTGAAAAACTGGAAGATGAACCCCACCTTCCTCCGTCGTATCAGGGTGAGGTCGTCGTCGGTAATGCCGTGGAGAGGACTTCCGTCGATGAAAATCTCGCCCTCGCTTGGCTGGTCCAGCCCGCCGATCAGGTTCAAGAGGGTGCTCTTGCCCGAACCGCTCGGCCCCATGATGGAGAGAAATTCCCCCTTCTCGATCCGGAAAGAGACCTCGCGCAACGCATGCACTTCCTGCTCTCCCTGGTGATAGGTCTTGCTCGCTTTCACTATTTCTATCATTTGCGCCCTCGTTCTGGTATATCTTTCCCCACGTGGGTGGGCCCATCGCCGGATACTCGCCATTCCCGATGTCAGGAAGGACAAAACAACCATGGTTTCCATCCGGAGTTTCCGGATGGACACTACCATAGTTTCAGCGATCCCGGAACAGGAAAAAAGTTGCGATGACTGTAACTCCGATCCCGCACAAGAGCCGCTTCCAGTCGGCCCGCGGCATGACAGTATTGGTTACCATCCCGTCCTGACCCACATTAGTCGAGACACGGGGAGTCACTCAATGGCTGAAAAAGACGACAGGAATCCTCTTCCACTCTCATGCTTCGAGGAATACCTATTCAGAGAAGACAGTCCGGCATTCCCGATGACGGTGACTTTCAGGCTCGGATTCTCCGGTTTCCTCGAATCTGAAGCTTTCCGGGATGCCCTCGCCGTCGTATTGCCGAGGCACCCTCTTCTGCGAGCCACCGTTTCTCCCGGGCGTTTCGGCAGGTCAACATGGACGGATCATCCCGAGTGGTTCCCGACCATTCATCGGCAGGCGCAGGGAGACGGAATCGGCATTTCGGACACATCGTTCATGGATCTGACGAAGGAGCCGGGAATGCGGGTATGGCTTCTGGACCGTGACGACGGACACGATCTTGTCATGCGGTTCCATCACTGCTGTACGGACGGCAAAGGACTGATGCTGTTTGTCGAGGACCTTCTCATCGCATACACACTGCATCAGAACCCTCCTGAAGGCGGGCTTGCCCTGCGACGCCTGGAGCCTCACACACTGCGAAGGAGAGGCGCCCCCCGGTTGCACGGGCTCACGTATCTGAAGGCGGTTCTCATGCAAATCGGCGTAGTGAAGGAGGTAGTGGAGTTTTTTCTGCGAACTCCTTCGCCGCTCAAGGACACGCCTCGCGTCTCCCCGGGAAAATCGCCACGGGCTACGCACGTCGCGCCCTTCTTTTTCAGGTTCGATCAAATCGAAACAGGGAGGATTATTTCCGCGGCCAAGCATTTCAATGCAACGCTCCATGAACTGTTGCTGAGGGATCTGCTTCTGGCGGTGGGAGGCTGGCGTGAGAGGAAGGGAACAGGGCGCGACGGAGACTGGCTGCGATTTTCGATGCCGGTGAACCTTCGCGGACCCGACGAAGAGACGATGCCGATGGCCAATTCCATCAGCCTGAAATTCATCGACTGGCGAAGGCGGGACTTCACGGGCAGAGGGCCTCTCCTGCGGTTCGTCCGGGAGTTCATGAAGTCCATCGATCGTTTCTACCGGAAGTACACCTTTCTCTTCTCGGTCGGCGTTGCCCGGTTTCTGCCCGGCGGCATATCGCGGTTCACCCGGGACAGCAAGTGCTATGCGACCACCGGTTTTTCAAATATCGGCAGAGTGCTGGATCGTCTCCCTCTCCCCCAGTCCGACGGCAGAGCAGTGGTCGGGAATATCCTTCTCGAATCGGTCGATATTGTCCCGCCGCCGCTGCGCCCCCATATGGATGCGTCGTTCGTTGCCTACACCTACGGCAATCGCCTGCAGCTGGGCATCAAGTACAATCCTTGCGTCCTTTCCGATGATGATGCGCGCGAATTATTGGAGATGTACGTGGAGGAGATCCGCGGGTCGGTTCAGGAAAGTTCCCGAAACCGAACATGAAGGGGTTCGGAGAATCCCGATACGCCCTTCATCAGGCTAATCATAGGACAATGCCTCCACAATGTTCGTTTTCGCCGCCCGGCGCGCGGGAATCATCCCCGCCAGTGCGGACAGTCCCGCGG
>CALABV010000088.1 GCA_937886325.1 uncultured Geobacter sp. | reverse complement strand
TGCGCAATCCGGTTTTTCTGGACAGGCATTCCGGTTTTGACTGGACAGTAATTCCGGTTTTATCTGGACAGTGGTTTTCTGTTTTTCTTCCTGCCGTAGTTGCAGTTTAAGGGTGTCCAGTTACTTGTTCTTTGACAACAGTTTTCTCATCGATTCAGCCTTCATGCTCATGGTAATCATGTGAGCGTTGTGCACCAACCTGTCCAGGACCGCGTCGGCAATGGTTGGATCTCCAATTGTGTCGTGCCATTTATCCGTGGGGATCTGGCTGGCGACGATGGTGGAACTTATGCCGTGCCGGTCCTCAAGGACTTCCAGGATGTCGCGGCGCTCTTTATCCCCCAGTTTTGCCAGTCCCCAGTCGTCGATGACAAGGATCGCGTACTTCGCCAGGCGGGTCAGAAGCTTGCCGTAACTGCCGTCGCCGCGGGCTATGTGCAACTCCTGGAGGAGCCGCGGCAGACGGATGTAATATGCGCTGTGCCCGCTACGGCAAGCGCTGTTGGCAAGGGCGCAGGCGATGAACGTCTTGCCGCTGCCGGTAGGCCCGGTGATGATGACGTTCTGCTTACCCTTCACCCACCCGTTTTGCATCAGGGCGACAATGACCTCTTTTGATAGCCCCCGAGGGGTGCGGAAGTCGATCTCCTCTGGACAGGCGTTCGAGTAGCGAAGTCTTGCTCCCCGCAGAAGGTTGGTAAGTCTGCGGTTGTCCCGCACCGTCATCTCCCGGTCAACGAGCAGGCTCAGCCTTTCCTCGAAGGGAAGGCTGGCATACATGGTCGCCTGCGTTTGCTCGGCCAATGCCTCGGCCATGCCGTAAAGCTTCAGCTGATTCAGTTTGCCAAGGGTTATCTCCAGCATCATTGGACACACCCGGCGTAGTAGTCGCTGCCTCTGACATTGTCGTGAATCAGGGGCAGAGACGCTTCATTGTTCTCCTGGATATCCGCTGCTTCGAGCCCTTTTTCCAGGATATTCCTGACGCTTTGGAACCCTATGGCCCGAAGCTTGAGAGCCCGGTCGCAGGCGAGTTCCAGACGGTCATTGCCGAACCTCTTGGCCAGCCTGAACAGCCCCAGGCAACGGCGATAGCTTTGATCGGGATGAACCGCGGACTCGATTATCGCCTCGATCATGGCGCCGGTTCTTGAGCCTATGTCTTCTCCCCATCGACGCATCCTCTCCGGGGTCCACGCGAGGTGCTTGCGGTGAGCAGGGGGACGGTGCTCTTCGAGCGTGACATAGACGTTTTTCTTGTACGTGCGAAGATGGGACGCGACGCGCTTGCCTTCGTGGACGACGGCGACCGTAGCGGCGGTCAGACAGACGTCTACTTCCTTGCCTATGAGTGTGTAGGGCACGCTGTAAAAGGCGCCATGCACTGCGACATGGTAATCGATGTGGACCTTGGCCTTCTTCCACTCCCGCAACTGAAACCGCTCCGCTGGAAGCGACTTCATCGCCGGTTTGTCGATTTCCTCAAAGAGCTGGTTTCGGGATTTGCCGATCCCCTGCATCGGGCGGTTGTTCAGCTTTTCCAGTTCGACAGCGATGGCATCATTCAACGCTTCCATGGAGAAGAACGTATGGTTGCGAAGCGCAGCCAGTATCCGCCGTTGGGCATTCAGGACGCCGTTTTCCACCTTGGCCTTGTCGCGAGGCTCAGCGGGCCGGGCGGGGATGACCGCAACACCATAGTGGGCGCAGAGTTCGGCATAGACGGGGTTGATTTCCGGATCGTATTTGCAGGAGGTCTTCACCCCCGATTTCAGCTGATCCGGAACGACAACAGCCGGAACGCCGCCATAGTATTCAAAGGCCCTGACATGCCCTCTGGTCCACTCCGGAATCTGCTGACTGGCGACCGCCAGGGCGAAGATGCGCGAACTTGCTCCCATCACAGAGACAAACAGTTCCGGCTCAATGACTTCCCCCGTTTCACTGTCGATATAGGAGGGACGGTCGCCGGAGAAGTCCACGAAGAGCTTCTCTCCCGCCTTGTGCTCGAAGCGCATTACGGGGTCAAGGGTGCGCCCGTGCTTGTGGTAGAGTTCGCAGAACTGGCTGCGGCTGTAGCCGTCGGGATGGATGGAGCGGTACTCTTCCCAGAGAAGCTGGAGGGTGACCCCCTTTTTCTTCATCTCCAGACGCAGGTATTCAAAGTCGGGGAGAGGCTTTCTGGAAGCGGGCTTGCTGCCATCGGGGTAGAGAACGGTTTTCAAAGAGCTGTCATCAAGGGCCGAGATCGTTTGCCAATCCTGGCCTGATCGTATGATACGCTCCAGGTAATCGCCAACTGTTGTTGGAGAGACCGCGCAGGCGCGGGCAATGGCTCGGTGGCTCAGGTTATGCTCAAAGTGGAGCCTCAGGATTTCTCGTACTGTTCGCATTGATTTCTTCCTGCCTTTCTTCACCATCGCCTCCGGAGTTTTTTCCGGGATGGTAATTGATAGTGGCAGGAAGATGAGAAAATATTAGTCCGAAACAGATTGGACACCCGTTCCGGAAATCTCGAAAAAGTGTCCAGTAAAGACCGGAATCGCTGTCCACTCAGAATCGGAATGAGTGTCCAATCTTTTCCGGAATCACTGTCCAGTTCAAATCGGAATCGGTGTCCAGTTTACTCCGGATTTTGCACCATCCTCCGCCCCATGTGTATCAGGTCCGAGCGTGCCGTCAGAACATCCCCGATAACAGCCGGCCTGACGTACGTGACGTTGAGGTTGGTAGTTGCGCAGGATTTACCGGAGGGGAGTAGCGGTTGGGAAAAAAAGGAGACGGTATCAACCAGCGTAGCAATCAATCCGCCATGAGCTCCGCCGAAGTAGTTGCTGTGGAGTTCAGCGACGATTACTTCCATGATGGCATGAGTGTCCCCGATCTCCCGCAGGTGGATATTCAACGTTTGCAGCATCGAAATAGCATTGCCCGTCTCCAGGGTGGCTGGCTTTATCTTCTGCATAGATGGCATTCCTTTCGCGACATCATCACGACTGTTACTCATTTTGTTCGGTCCCAATACCCAGGCGGCCTCCGACTGGTTCGCCGACGAGTGGCTCAGAAGGCCTGCTCCGACCTCGAACGGGCTGAAATAGAAGTCCTCTACGACCTGGTCATCGAATCATTGCAGCGAGCAGCCGGGCCGGTTTCGGCTGAGGTCCTGCAGTGATCGTCGCTGATGATCGCCCAGGGCATTAAGTATCTCGGCAAACCGAACAACACCGGCGGCCAACTAAACGAAGTGGTTGCCGCGTTTCTTTCCGTCCGCCCGGACAAACCGACAGTTGCCAAATTCGAGAATCTCATCAATCGGCTTGCCGCACCATATTGTCCTCTGCGAGTTCGCCAGATCAACGACGGTCAGATCGACGTGTGGGAAGTTACGTTAACAAATCAAGCTCAAGCCTCGCATTGACGCACCACCTTCCACCCACAATCCTTCCTGGAAACATCTCCTTATCCAACTGTTTCAGCTTGATATACCATTTACAGTCCTCGGTAAGATCTTGATGGTACCTAGGCCCCTCCCGAGTTTTTTTCCTTGCATATACCCATTATTACGTATATATTTTATATATGTTTTGTATTTATTTAATATAGGAGTGTATTGACATGTCGGACTCGCTGTCGTTGTTCTTATGTCCGCAGTGCCTCGCCAAGACTGACACCCTGCTCTTCGTCGAAGGCGAACACAGAAAGGTGTGCGAATCATGCTTCTCCAACTATTCCAGGTGTCGGGTGTGCGGGAAAGCATATCTTAAGCAGTTCGTTTCCGACGGTATTTGCACGTCATGCGCTGGTAATGATAGCCGGATTGAAGACCCGAACCAGCAAGGAGGTCGCATAGATGGTTAATGGGGAAAGAAGGAGGGGCGCTCCCAAGAAAAGCCCCGAGAAGCTCTTATCGAAGAACAGGTTTTCCATCGGAATGTCGGATGACGAACGGAAACTTTTTACAGAGGCAGCGGAAAGGCGACGGGTGTCTCTTGGGCAGTTCTTCCGGGATGCAGGTCGCTTGGCAATTGCCATGGAAAACCGGAGCATAAGGCCGGACGTCTGATACCAGGGGGATTGATGCTGTCACCACCACAACAAACAATCATCGATTCCGGCCTGCTCTCCACCGGCTTCAACTGCGTCCTGCAGATGCCTACGGGTAGCGGAAAAACCTGGCTCGCAGAGTATGCGATCAGGGAAACGATGGATACTGGACACCGCTGTATCTACCTTACACCGTTACGTGCTCTCGCCGACGAGCTTACCGGGCGCTGGAATCAGTCGCTCGCCCCCTTTCCCGTGGGTGTTTTCACTGGCGATTACGGAAAGGCCGATAAGCCCTACCCCGTTACTTATGAAACGGCTCGGCTGCTCGTTATGACGCCTGAGCTGCTCGACTCGTGTACTCGAAACTGGCGGCAGCACTGGAACTGGATCCCCGAGGTCGACCTGCTGGTGGTAGACGAGATCCACCTTCTAGGTGACAGCAACCGCGGTGCACGCCTCGAGGGAACACTATCCCGCTTCAGGCGACTGAATCCGTTTGCCCGAATCGTCGGACTTTCTGCGACACTGGGTAACCGCGACGAGCTCGCGGAGTGGCTCGACGGAATCGAGTTCGTTTCGGACTGGCGGCCGGTTCCCCTTACGTGGCGCTCCGTTCGGTTCCGGAAGGCGATGCAGAAGCCGGAACTGCTCGTCGAGGAGGTCAATTCATGTGTGCAAGGAGGAGGAAAGGCCCTTGTCTTTGTCCAGAGCCGACGCAGGGCCGAAGAACTGGCCAAGATGTTGAAGGAGAGAGGCTTCCGAAGCGGGTATCATCATGCCGGCTTGAACCAAATGACGCGCAAACGGATCGAAAACGATTTTCGGGGAGCAGGCCTCGACGTGCTGGTAGCCACGTCCACATTCGAAATGGGGCTTAACATGCCCGTCAGGAAGGTAATCCTGTACGACATGCAACGCTTTACTGGTACAGATTACGAGCCGTTGCCTGTTGTCAATGTCTGGCAGCGTGCCGGCCGGGCTGGGCGACCTGGACTGGACGAACAAGGAGAGGTGGTAATGTTTTTTCCGTCCTGGGTAAAGGTGCCGAAAGGGTACGAGGAAGGGAAATTCGAACCCGTCATCTCTCCCCTCAGGAACATGTCCTTTATGGCAGAACAAATAGTCGCTGAGGTTTCCTCCGGGATGGCCAAGACACGCAACCAGCTGCAGGAGGTTTTTCGGACATCCCTCGCGGCCCGGCAGGGAAATCTGCCCACGGTCGACAAGGTATTGGGTCAGATGATAGACGCAGGGATGATCCTGGAGGTCTCCGATGAGGAGGGGAAAACTCGACTGAAGGCGACAAAGCTTGGTCGGGCTGCCTGCCGGCATATGCTTTGCCCCGCCAGTGTCCTGCTCATAAAGTCCGTTTCCGACAAGGACATGACTTTCTTCGATTTGCTGCTGGTTGCCGTCAGTGCTGTCGATTGCACACCGGTACTGCTCGTTAACTTCGAGGAGTTGGGTGATCTCTCCGCCCTGCTCTCCCGTGAAAAGTCATACCTCCTCAAGGAGGGGCTGGATGTGGCAGCCGCGGTCCTGTCGGTCAAAGGCAAACGCCTTCTGTCCAGCGTCAAGATGGCGCTGGTTCTTCGAGCTTGGACAAGGACGGGAGATACGGACGTCGTAGCTGACTCACTTTCGTGCGGCAGCTTTGAGGTCCAGTCCCTGGTCGAGTCGGCCGAGCGGCTGTTGCTCGCCATGCGAGAGGTGTTTTCCTCCGGGGACGAGCAGGAAGAAAGGGATCCGGTGTCCCCCGGGATCGTCGAGAAGGCTGCGGCGCTTGAGAAAATGATCTCAACGGGACTTGACGATTCAGCGGCCACGCTGACGCTTATCGACGGCGTCGGCCCGAAGTTCGCGAGAAGGCTCCTGGATATCGGGATATGCGACATCGAGGACCTTGCCAGTGCCTCCCTGGAAGACCGTGCCGGTCTGTACGGAGTGTCGGACAGACGGAAGGCAGACTGGATTCAGCAAGCGGAGGAGCTGGTCAAGGAGAAGTCAGCATACTATTTCGTTGACAATGGGCCCGGCATCACCTCAGAGGGTACGCAATGGGATGCTTCCATCGACATTTACCGGTTCCGACGTTCTCTGGACCTGCACGTCGAAACCGTGAGTGCTAAGGAATACCGGGTTACCGGGGGACTCGACCCGCACCAGGTTGTGGTAGAGGGGGGCGTCATCCGCTGCGACTGCCCGGATGCAGCACAGGGAAACACGTGCAAACACCAGTTGGCTGTTCGACTCGAACGAGGTGGAGACGCAGAATTGGCGAAACTGAGGCAACTTATGGAAGGAGAGACCGGCAACCAGGGTGTCAACTTGGGAGATCTCTGGATTTCCGCGGATAGGAGGTTCATTTTATGACAGAGAAGCGCTCGCTCAAGACCCGGAAAGGGACGATAACGTTTCCCGCTTACGTGCCGGTAACAACCTTCGGATCCCGCTATCCCCTGGATAACCTCATCAGGCCTTATCTGCCAAGGCTCGCCAAGGCAGTCATGGTCAGCTTCTTCTATGCGAAGCAAATGGGGAATCAGGCGCCGCCCAGGATCCCGATGTGGATCGATTCGGGAGGCTATGCTTCCCTGTTCGCCAATGCGAAGGTATCCGAAATGGACGGTCTCGGGATGATAGAGTTCGAAACGGCCGGCCAGACCCAGATTTCGCACCCGAGCGATGTCCTGGCATTCCAGGAACAGTTCGCGGATGTCGCCTTCACACTCGACTTTCCCATTCCGCCCGGAACGGATAAGGATGAAGCACAAAAACGGCAGCGACTCACCATCGCCAACGCCCTGTGGGCGATAAAGAACCGACGGCGGCGGGACTTGCCGCTTTACGCCTGCATCCAGGGATGGGATGGCGAAAGCGCCAGGGAATGCGTGCAAGCATACAAGGGGATGGGCTTCGATGGTCTGGCGATCGGGGGGCTCGTGCCGCGGAGCGGGGACAGGAAACAAATCCAAGAGATTGTGGAAACGGTGCGGGGCGAGGAAGAATCCCTCCCACTGCATGTTTTCGGTTTGGGCAATCCCGAGACGGTCGACTTCCTCCACTCGCTGGGCGTCGATTCGGTCGATTCGAGCTCCTATGTCAAGATGGCGGCGGATGGCAGAACCTGGCTGTGCCCAGAAGATAAAATTGCGGACCCCTCCCCCACCGAACGCATGTCGCTGGCGCTGAGCAACCTGGCGTATGTCGCGCAACAGCGGCTGCCGCTGTCGGCTTCTCGGCTTCTGTTTTCGGGAAGAGTCGGATGAATCAGTCAAATACGTAATGTGTCAGTTTTTTCATTGACAGCCGCTTACTATTTGGGTGAAATGGCACTCGGCCGGAAAGATGATTGCTTTACAGTTATATTGTTATGCTAAGGAGGTCCGAGGAGTGAGCCCAACAGAAAAAACGGTATTATCTTCGAAAGTTCTCGACCCCGCAGTCCAAGCTTTGCTTGTCGGTCTGCTGACCAAATCTCCGCCGCAAGCCCCTTGCTTTAGCTATGGGGTGAGGCGGGTCTAATATTTATTTGCATTAGATAATTAACTGTAATATCTTTTATCCATACCCGAGTTCAAAATAGCCTACAAAAGTAATATCGTTTATTCGTGCAAATACCATGTCGTATGGTCCCCCAAGTACCGACGGCCTGTGCTAATTGATGGAGTAGATGAGCGCCTGAAAGATATTATAAGGGACGTCGCAAATGAAACGAAATCCGAGATTATCGAATTGGAAGTCATGCCTGAACACCTTCATCTGCTGATTGAGGTGGATCCCCAATTTGGGGTGCATCGACTTATAAAGCTCATGAAAGGGAAATCCTCCCATATCTTGAGGAAAGAATTCCCTTGGCTGAAATCTCGATTGCCAAGCCTGTGGACCAATAGCTATTTCATATCAACGGTTGGTGGCGCTCCCTTGGAAGTTATCAAGCAATATATAGAGCAGCAGAAGAGCGTCTAATGGGAAGAGCCAAGACCGACACCTTTATAGTCGAACTCCCTCTCGTAGTAACGGAGGAAGACGAGTTCGCATTGCTGGGCCGCTTCAGAGCCGGCCAGATGATTTATAATGCGGTGCTTGGCGAAGCGCTGCGCCGTCTCGGCTTGATGCGTCAGTCCAGGGCGTGGCAGGTAGCCAGAAAATTAAACGATGCCGGTGAAAAAACTGAAACGTATAGAAATTTGCGCCAGAAGTTCGGCTTCAGTTTGACAGAACTTTCTTCGTTTGGGACAACCTGCAAGAACGAAGCGAATTTCGACAACCGTCTTGGCGCCCATGAAACGCAGAAGATATCGGAGCGTGCATTTGCCGCCGTCGAAGGCTATATGTTCAAGACGAAAGGCCGCCCTCGTTTCAAAAGCCTGTCCAGACCCCTTCGTTCTCTTGAAGGAAAAACAAATTCTCCCGTAGCGATAAAGAAAAACGGCAAACCGGCAAGCAGTGGAAAATGCGGCATCCGCTGGCGTCCGGGCATAGGGAGCGTTGAATGGGCGGGACTGTTCCTTCCGGCCATGACCGCCCCAAACGATGTCTGGCAGACGGACGCCTTGCAACGAAAGACCAAATACTGCCGGATCTGCTGGCGCACCTGCAACGGCAAGCGCCGCTGGTACGTCCAACTCGCTCAGGAAGGAATTTCTCCTTCAAAACAAAAGAACGAAACGCAGACAGGTGAAGTTTGCCTGGATGTCGGCCCTACCGATGTGGCTGTGGTCACGCTTGCGGGGCTGATAACGCTGTTCACGCTCTGTCCCACGATACTGCAGCCATGGTCGGAAATCCGGATTCTGCAACGCGCCATCGACCGGTCGAGACGTGCGACAAATCCAGATTGCTACGACAACAAAGGACGCTGGATAAAGGGGAAAAAGCAAACGGTCTTTTCAAAGAACTACAAGAAATTAGTAATTGAGCTGGCTGAAGCCGAAAGAAAGCTTGCCTCAGAACGGAAACGCTCCCACGGTGAGCAGATTAACGCCATACTTTCGTATGGCACAACCATCAAACTGGAAACATTGTCGTACACGTCGTTTCAGAAGAATTATGGGAGAAGCACCAAAGTAAGAGCAGCCGGGATGTTCATAGAATCACTTTGTCGCAAGGCTGAAAGCGCCGGTGGCAAAAGAGTCGACCTGAACACCCGGAAGCTCAGGCTGTCGCAGTACGACCACATCACGGGGGAGTACAAAAAGAAACCGCGCAGTCAGCGGTGGCACATCCTCGGAGATGGCAGGAAAATGGTGCAAAGAGACATCTACTCTGCGTTTCTTGGCCTCTGTGTCGATTGCCCGGAGATTGCCGGCAAGACAAACACCAAGAGAGAAAGAGAAGAAAAACAGACACAGGAAAAAGCATTACAACGGCACCAGCCATCCCACATAGCTGAGATGTGGGCGGTTGCGGAACCGCTACTAGAACGTGTAGGTTGGTGCCGGGAAGTACAACTTGCGAGTGGAGGCACGTATGTGCACCCTACGGTCACGCCGATGAGAACGCGGCTGCCCGTCAGAGCGGGTAGCACGTTAAAGAAGGTCTGCCCAACCTCAATTATTCAGAGGATCGGTAACGGCCCGGATGCTGTAGCTGCATTCTGCCCTGCAGGATGACGCGAGAGCCGGGAGACCCCGATAGGGTGTAGTCTTTCAGAACCCCCTGGCTTTAGCCATGGGGAGGTTCAGAGAAGGCGAGCAGCACAAACAGTATTATCTGGAAAAAGCACTCCGGGCGCTGGTCGTTGATGATTATGCTGACAGAGCAAAGGAGAAATTCCAGTGGGAATCGGGAGTAGCGCCATAGCTGCTACCGAATCAATACCTTCCTGCGTGGATCCCAACTCAGTTCAATCGGTATGGTTCTTGATATACTCGTCGGCCGCAGTCCGCAGGAAAGTTGACATGCTCCACCCTCTTGTTTCTGCGAACTCCGTAAAGCGTGCCTTCTCTTGTTCCGTCATCATCAAAGGGATAGGCTTGTTACGCTTCAGGCTTTCTGCTTTCTTCGGGGCGCCCCTTCTGGGTGTTTTACTTGATTCATCCTTAGTCACTTTGTTTCTCCAGTCAGACAATATATATAATATATTATATTTATATGGAAGATTACCAGAATATCAATAAAAGGAAAACTATTTTGTGGGAGATAGTTGTTCGGTGAGAACAAGAACGGAGGCTCGCGAGTGACTTCCGTAGCAAAAGGCCGGCGGCGCTCCCGCGCATCGTTCGAGCGCACCCTTGCCCGCATCATTCAGAAAATCGAGCGGATGGCTGTTCACGATGTCAGTTTTAAACTGCTGAGTTGGCATGATGAAAAGAAGTTATCCAAGATTGCGGTCAAGCATTTGTGGGCGGCGGGTTCTTTCGCAAGGGGGGCCACCACCTGCGGCGATCTCGACCTTGTGATGGAAATTGATTTGGTCGAAGGCTCTTACCCTCCGACTAGAATCATCTCCAGTCAAATTGTCGGGCGCTATCCAGATGTAGCCATTTATATCGGGACGCCTGACGAAAACTCTGCTCACATCGTTTTTCCCGAAGCGGTTCTTCTCTGGTCTCACGACGATTCGGACTGGCGAACAGCACTTGGCCGCATCCAGAGTGACGGAAATTCCAGTCGCTTCGCTCGGCGTTGTGATGCGTTGCCACTGCGAAGAGAGCAGTTTTTCTACGACGGGGATCTTGATGACCTGGTCGACCTTGCCGACAAGAAAGTTATTATCTGGGAATGGATCCCGCTTGAGGACTTGGACACGGGCAAAATTGATGACATTCCCGTTGCAAAAGACTTTGTTCGGAAAACCAGAATACTTCGTGGGGAAAAGTCGGCAGAGGCTTTTCTCTGGGCCATATCTCACTTCCATTCCCTCAGCCTGCCCTGGTCTTGGAACCATATTCATGTGTCCAAGACTCATATCTCGATGGGTGGCACCGACATCTTTACCGGTTCGGCTCCAACACTCCGCCTTGCTTATCTTGATCGCCTCTCATGTTCGAGCATCGCATTGATACCCCATATCACCCGGCGAGGACCGAACGGCATTTGGATTATCAGCAGAGGACCTGAACATCCACTCGAAAAAGACTTCCGAGACGTGAAGTGCAGTGTGCGGGTCGGCGGAGCTGGGGAGCCACTTTTCCAGTGTAATGACAAAGGCGAGTACGGGCTTCGTCTCTATGAGCCGGGACATAAAAGACATCCCGTAAACCTTCTCAATGGAAGTGAGTTGCTCTCATTACTGTCGACATTGACATGGTTTTCAGTGGGACGAGCTACATACCGTCCCAACTGTCTGAGCGTTGACGATGAGGAAGCCGCTATCGAAAGCATAAGGCGCTTATACAAGTAAATTCCACTCCAGTGGTCACGGAGGTCAAGTTGTCAACTTTACAGTTGTGGGCAGGAAGGGAACAGGTTCCTGTTGATTTGAGGCTGGTTTGTTCTTCGGAGAAAGAAGGCGACGATCCGTTTTTCATAGTCATGGCAACCAATGGCCCGCCCTTCGGAGGGACGCCAAGTATCCGACCATTTACAATGAAGGATGGGGACCTCTATGCTGCAAGTTTGCGGGACATCCTTCAGGAAGAGGTTGATAATCCAGAAATCGGAGAAGGGACAAAGGACGCGCTACACATTTACGCGTGTGACGCACGCTTGATGGCTGACTTCTTGGAGGAATTCGCTGCCAAGTTCCGGCAGAAAGCCATCGAGCTTGAGGAGAGGGCCAGGGAAGGCAATGTTGGCAACCCCACCGAGCAGACCTAGATTTAACACCGGCCCATGAAGGGAGGATGGCTCTCCCAACCCGGACTCTCCGTTGCCGACACCCATCCTCACGCACCCCCCCTACCCCCATTTCTCTGTTCGTTCCAAACATTATGTTTTTCCCCTGTTCATCTGGACGTTATGGCGCTTTGTTTCGCCGCTTCTTCTGCTACGCACTCCATCCTTCGACTTTCAACATCCAAGGCTTAGTTTAGCTGATATATATTTTATGTATATTTTATATTGACTAATCGCTTTTGCTGTTATATATTATATATATGTTTTATATATTCGTGTTCAAGGAGGCGACATGGAAAATACAAGAGTTGCAGTCCAAGACGAAATGCGTCATATCCCGCTTGCCCTGATTGTCCCCGGCAAGAATCCGCGCAGGCATTTCGACCCGCAGAAAATGGGCGAATTGGTCAAGTCCATCAGAATCAAGGGGGTCATTCAGCCTGTGTGTCTGCGTCCGATCGGGGAGAAATTCGAGATTGTCGCCGGGGAACGCCGTGTACGGGCAGCCCTTGCCGTGTACGGGCCGGAAGGGGAAATACCTGCCATCGTCAAGGAACTCTCTGACAACGAGGCCGAGGAAGATGCCCTTATCGAGAACACCATACGGGACGACATGAGCGTTACGGAGGAAGCCAGGGCAGCCGGGAAGGTTCTCGCCCGATGCAAAGGCGACAGGGACGAAGCCGCACGGGTTCTCGCATGGCCGATGCCGAAACTGGCTCGCCGCCTTGCCCTTCTGGAACTCACCGAGGAAGTCATGGATGCCCTTGATGAAAGGAAGATCCAGACCGGCCACGCAGAGCTTCTCGCCACTGTCCCCAAGGAGTAGCAGAACTCGACTCTCGACAAAATCATCGAACTGAATCTTACCGTCCAGTTCTGCCGGGACAACTTACTGCGGAAGGCGACGAAATTCGAGGGCGCGATCTTTGACACGGGGGCGGGCTGCCCGACCTGCCAGTACAACTCCGAAACCCAAGCATCCCTTTTCTTGGAGCATATCGGACAGGGTTACTGCACGCATGGTGAGTGTTTTGAGAAAAAGACCGCAGAACGGCTCGCAGCCATGAAGGCCGAGCTTTCGGAGGAGTTCCCTACCGTAAGGATCATTGTTCCGGGTGACACCGCCAGTTTCACCCCCCTTGTAGCCGACGGCAACCTGGGAGTCGGAACGGAACAGTATACGGCTTGCAAGTCGTGCGGCGATTTCGGAGCGACGGTCAGCAGTCTCGTAAACAACCTTGGGCAAGTAACTAAATCGGTATGTTTCAATCAGGTTTGCTACCAGAAAAAGGTTGCGGAGAGGATCAAGGCCGAGAAAGGGCCGGATACCCCCGACAAAGCCAAGACAGAAACGAAGGACGCTGGTTCCACGGCAAAACCCGCCTCTGAGAAAAAGACTCAGAAGGCTTCCGCCTCCGAGGTTTCCCAAAAGGTGAAGGAATACCGACGCACCGTCTGGAACGGGATTGCAAAAAGGGAATTCGCCAGACAGCCTGACAAGTCACGAGCCTTCATTTTCAGCCTCGGTGCATCGGGCGATCTCAACCATGTTGACCGATCCAAACTCAAAGAGTTGTTCCAGAAGATTGCCGAAACCCCTTATCCCGACAGCCACGCTGAAGGTCTTGTGGCGGTATTCGGGCTTCCCCCGGAGAAACTCGACAAACTGGCCTCTGCAATGGCCGTCGCATCGGTGGACAAACTTACCGAAAAGCAGGTATCGACAGCTCTCGACTTCCTCACCGCCGACCTTGCCGCATACTGGCGAATCTCCGCCGATTACCTCGGGCTGCTTACGAAAAGCGAAATCGAGTCAGTCGCCGTCGAAGTCGGTCTGGATACCGCTATGGGCGAGAGCTACAAGAAAGCCCTGACCGGCAAGAAGGAGGAGATAATCAAGGCTCTCCTTGCCGCATCCTTCGAGTGGAACGGAGCAATTCCCAAGATGCTGCTCTGGCAATAGCCTCCTTGTGATGGTGTGACTGCCCCCTCGTTTTCGACGGAAGCGGGGGGGAATTTTTTTCAAATTCATTTCTATTTTCGTTGACCCTGTCTTATATATTTGATATATTATTTATATATAATATATCGCGCCAAGGAGGGAATATGCTTTTCAAATCGCTGCAAGACCTCTCCCGTTCTACCCAAATTGTCTGCATCATATCCAGCGACACCGACAGCTTGATGAAAGTCACCGTCATGCCGAAACCGGCGAAGGACGGGGAGAACGCCGCCCTGTCCACCCCCCTGCAACTCGTCGGCACCCCGGAGGAACTGGACGCTCAGTTTGCCGAGGTACTGACCAGTTACACGACGACTCGCACCAGCTTGGCGGAATCCCTCGCCGCTTCTCAAACGGTGATGGAGGCGGCAAAGAAGGATGCCACGGAGAAGGCGGCGAAGGTCGCATCAGCCAAGACCTCGACACCAGCAACCGGAGCTGCTGCACCAAGAACTGAGTCCGTTTCGGACGAGGAAAGCGGTGACGAGGAGTCCAGGGAACCAGCGGCTAAGGCGGCAAATTCCGACATCGAACTTTTCTGAAAGGGAGCGACATGCAAGTTACGACTCTTGAAAGAACATTCAACTACAACGGAGTTGCCCTACCGGATATTGACCCCAAGATGTCTCCGGACGAGGTAAAGAGCTTTTACGCCTCCACCATGTATCCGGAGTTGACGAGTGCAGTTGTTGAAGGACCGGACGACAGCAACAGCAAGCTCAAGTATTCGTTTCGCAAGGCGGTGGGAACGAAGGGGTAGGGAACGAATGACGAGGGATTTGAACGAACTGCGCAAACATCTGGATCTTCTGGCCGAGAATGGCTTTGTACCGGACGGACAGAAATTTCCAGATATGGGAGGAGACAGCAGATGCTTGGAAGCGTTGGTAGGCTTCATCAAAGCGGCAGGACGAAGCACCCGGAGGTTAAGGCTCGACTGGCGAAGTCTACCCCCGCTCCCGTAACGGCATTACCTTCGCAACCGCCTTTCTCCTGCGCCCTCCCCCTTCCGGTCATAGGAGCAATAATCCCGGCAAAGTACGAGATCCGGCACGACGTTGAAAAGACGGTACGGACGCTTTTGGCCTTCCTCGACTTGGGAATGGTGTCCGAAACAGACCTGGTGGAACCGTGGCAGAGCGAGAGGGAGATACTGCGGCGGGCGTTCAACAGATTAATTGAGCAGGAAGGAAGCGACCTTACCCTTTTCTCCCCCCGGATTGTGATTGCAGATTCTCTGGAAGGGTATGAAGTTTCGGAACCGGGAGAGGACATCTTGTTCTGCTTCTACTCGACCTCGCTCAAAAGCCTGTTCATCGGCAACGGCGCATCCCGGATAGAGGATGCCTGTCCCGGCCTTGGCGAAACGCTCTTGTACCAGATAGATCGGGCTGTCTGCGCCACCCTGTATTGCGTCACCCCGTCATATTGCCTCGACCTTGCCCGATACATTTACTGGCAGGGGGAGGACGACGAACGGGAGGTAGTTGCGGAACGGTTGGCGGAAGGCGAAAGCATCGAGGACATGGACGTTTACCGCAGGAGTGACTATCTCGCACACATTCCCGAATGGGCGGCGGAACCGAAGGAAAAGCTCCCTCTTGACCAGCTACGGGAAATCGCCCGGTCAGGCAAAGGTCTGGTACGGGAGGCGGCGAAAGCGGCTCTCGACCTTGCCGAGCAGCAGGTCGAGGGATACCAGAAGCCGTCCTTCGAGGAGTTCATTGGCGATAATGTTGACCCTGCCCTGTATGTCAGGTGGTCGGAAAACGACGATGTGGAACGGGTCTTTGACGACTTTTACGAGTACGCCGTCCAAGGGGAATGTACGGAAATGCACGGATACATATCGTCGCAACCGGACAAGGACGGGATAGGCAAGGCATTGGAGGACATCAGGCAGTTCTTTAGGATACTCCGGGCGTTGGAACGTTCGTTCTGCTTGATTGGGGAACGGGTCGAGGAGGGATTATAGATGGCAGCTTGGGGCGAAGTCAGATTGTCCGGTACGGAGGAATTCACGCTCCAGAAGGCGATCCTCGTTTATGCAGGGGAAGGGAGAAAGGCAGCTTGCGCCACCGTTCATGATGTTGCGGTTGCCGATAGCGGTAAACCGATGTTACTGGCGGGCGTGGCGGCAACGGTTCAGTCCGTTGCGGAGATTGCAAACCTGCTCACCCGTCAGGCCAAAACCGGGTGCTACCTTCCGGCAAATATACTGATGGTGGGTATCGACTCGCTGGTCTGGTGGGTTCCACCGGAACGAAGGCGGGTATTTTTCCAGAGCGAGAAACTTGGCGGGGAACGCTCCGCAGAGGTTCCAAATCCCGGCCTTGTGTTCCGGGTGAGCGGGGACAGCGAGTGGTCGGTGTTTGCGGTGAAAGGTAAAGAGCGCCCTACCCCTGACACCCCCCTGTTCCTCGCCCCATATTTCAACGTCTGGTCGAACGGCAAGATATGCACCGGAAACGTCACCGTCCCTCCCTGCTCCACGGCGGAAACCGCAGCCGCATGGGAGAGAGCGTTCTTCGACAGCTCCTTCACCCATCCAAACGTCCACGCACCGGAGAAGCTGTTGGAACACCGAGGTGGAGCTTACGGGTTTTGGGAAGCTATGCTGGCTGGCAAGTACAAAAAGTTCTCCGAACGGGTGCTGGTGGAAACGGGAAAGATGCTCTCGGACTTGCTCGACTAATGCCGGTTAGCGGCACGGAGGTGAACGATATGCGCCACATAATCCATTCTCAGTTACTCACCCGAAAGGTCAAAATCTATCTCGTCGGGGCGGGCGGCAATGGAAGTCAGGTTCTATCCGGCCTCTCCCGACTTCATCTATCCCTCCTGTCCCTCGGTCATCCGGGCGGCATTGATGTCACCGTGTTCGATTCGGACATAGTAAGTACATCCAACATCGGTCGCCAGCTTTTCTATGCCACTGATGTTGGTCTTAACAAGGCCGTCGTCCTTGTCCACCGGCTGAATGTCGCCTTTGGCCTTGATTGGAAGGCATGGCCTGAGCGATTCGACAGGACTTTATCGGACAGGCATAGATTCTCCGCACCTGATATTCTCATCTCGTGTGTTGACTCCGCTGTCTCACGCCGGGAAATCAACTCCCTCCTCGACGGTGGCTATTCGCACACATACTGGTTAGACCTTGGAAATTCTAGCTCAACCGGACAGGTCGTTTTGGGAGAGCCTCGAACTAACGGTGAGCGACGGAAAAGAACGAAGAACAGTCTACGACTTCCCACCGTCACCGAACTGTTCCCCGAACTGAACGACCCGTCCATACCGGAGGACGATTCTCCCACTTGCAGCCTTGCGGAAGCACTCGAACGGCAGGAACTTTTCATCTGCCAAGCCGTGTCAACACATGCCCTGCAAATGCTTTGGAGCCTTTTCCGATACGGCGGTCTGGATTTCTCGGCGCAGTTCATCAATCTGAAAAGCGGCATAGTGACCCCCCTGCTCATCGACCCGGAAAAATGGCAAAGGTTCTTCGAACCGCCGAAGAAGCCAGCCAAGACTCGAAGCAAAAAGCGGCAAGCGGTGGTCGCACGGGCGATGCCCGCCGCCCCATGAGAAAGGATACCGACAGATGAGTCTTGACCATCGAGACAAAATTCTCCAATCGCTCTGCCCTACCGTGATGGTGCCAAAATTCTCCCCTCTCGACCCCCTTCATGGGCCGGGCCACCGCTTCCTCGCCGCCGCAGACGGCCTCTGGCTAGAAGTACGGCGACCTTGGCTCCGGCTCGTCTGGCCGTTGTGCTGTAAGGCAGAAGTGAAGATGCCCTATGGCGAGCTAGAACCGAGTATGGAGTTCTCTTTCGACAAGGTGCCGGAGGATCTGTTTCGCCGCTTCATCTCCGACGCTCAAAACGATCATCCCTTGGAGTCAGGGGCGTGGTTGGTATGGAACGAGGAGGCTGCGACACTCGAATACCGTAAGCTGCGAACTATTGACGGTACTAACGCATCCCTTGATGTCGAGCGCCCTCCCCTGCTGCCGCACGAGCATCTCGCCGTAGACCTTCACTCTCATGGCGGGGACATTCCCGCCTTCTTCTCACCGGAAGACGACAAGGATGATGCGGGGGAAGTGAAGATCAGTGTCGTAGTTGGAAACCTGAATTCGGACACGATAAGCATCGAGATGAGACTGTGTGCGCTTGGGCGGCAAATTCCCAGATAATTTCTTGGCAAACGTCACCACAGTTCTCTATACTATCAACTTTGCGTTTTCATAGTGATCGTCTTCTCAGGGTCTCGCACAGCAAAAAGATGAGACAAGTCACTTTCCCACAAGTCATTCTCACGTCATTCCATCGCTCTCGCCGCATGCAGGGTCAGAAATACTCTATCTGCCGCTTCCAGCCAGCCGGGTTCG
>CALABV010000087.1 GCA_937886325.1 uncultured Geobacter sp. | reverse complement strand
AAGGCGGTGACGGCGGACGGGGCGACGGACTCGACGGCGAAGGCGGCGGCGGCGGCGGCGGCGGCGCTGGCGGCGATGTTTCCGTAACGAACCAGGGCGGCATCGCCACGTCCGGCTCCGATTCGAATGGCATCATGGCGGCAAGCCTCGGGGGCGCGGGCGGGAACGGCGGCGAGGCCAACGGCATAAGCGGCAAGGGCGGTGCGGCCAAGCAGAGCGGCAAAGGCGGCGCCGTGACGGTCGGCAACAGCGGCGCGCTCCAGACGGCGGGGGATTATTCACGGGGGATCTTCGCCCAGAGCGTGGGCGGCTTCGCGGGCAGCGGCGGCAGCGTCGGCTTCGCCTTCGGCGGCTATGGCGCCGACGGCACCAGTGGCGGTATCGGCGGAAATGTGACGGTCACCAACACCGGGAGCGTTACCACCGCCGGGACCGGTTCCGGCGCCCTGTATGGCCAGAGCATCGGCGGCGGCGGCGGCAGCGGCGGCTCGGCGGGTGGCCTCTTCGTCAATGGAGGCAACGGCGATGCCGGGGGCAATGGCGGGACGGTGACCATTGAAAATCACGGGATATTGCAGACCTCCCGGACAGACTCCGCCGGCGTCTTTGCCCAGAGCATCGGCGGGGGCGGCGGCAACGGCGGCGGCGCCATCAACGCCGCCCCCAAGGTGTCGGTTGCCATCGGCGGCCAAGGCGGCAGCGGCGGCGCCGGCAGTACCGTAACTGTTACCAGCAGCAATCAAATCACCACGGCGGGGAATAATTCCACCGGCATCCACGCGCAGAGCGCGGGCGGGGGCGGCGGCAACGGCGGGTATGCCATAAGCGCATCGGCCGGTATCATGCCGAGCTTCACCTTTTCTGCCGCCCTGGGCGGCGCCGGCGGCAGCGGCGGGGCAGGCGGCCTTGTAAGCGTCTCCAGTTCCAGCGCCATCACCACCGGCGGGGACAATGCCTACGGCATCCTGGCCGAAAGCCTGGGCGGCGGCGGCGGTGTCGGCGGGTTCAGCGTCGCGGCCAGCGTCAGCGCAGGCTACAGCGCCACCATGAGTCTCGGCGGCAGCGGCGGCGACGGCGGCAATGCCGGTCAGAAGGTGGCTGTTGCCACCGATTCCAGCGGTTCCGTTACCACCTCGGGGGTCAGCGCACACGGCATCCTGGCCCAGAGCGTGGGCGGCGGCGGCGGGGCCGGCGGCTACAGCGCCTCCGGTTCCCTGGGTGTGACCGGGTCGGCCACCTTCAGCCTCGGCGGCAAGGGCGGCAAAGGCGGCGCGGGGTATGAGGTGGATGTGACAAATAACAGCGCAATCGCAACGTCCGGCAAAATGGCCTACGGCATCCTGGCCCAGAGCGTGGGCGGCGGTGGCGGTACCGGCGGCTACAGTATCGGCGCTTCCCTCGGACTCATTTCCGGCTCGATTACCGTGGGCGGCAGTGGCGGCAGCGGCGGCGCCGGCGGTGTGGTGAACGTCACCAACAACGCAGCCGTTTCCACCACCGGAGAGCAGGGATTCGGCATCCTGGCCCAGAGCATCGGCGGAGGCGGCGGTGCCGGCGGCTACAGCCTTTCCGCGGATGTCGCCGTGGCGGCATTGGGATTCACCCTGGGGGGGAAAGGGACCGCGGGCGGCCAAGGCGGTGTGGTCACCCTGATAAATTCCGGCGCGATTACCACCGGTGCCACGGGCGCCCACGGCATCCTGGCCCAGAGCGTGGGCGGCGGAGGCGGCGCAGGCGGCTGGGCCGGAACGGGCGCCATGAGTTTCGGCGTTCAGGCCGGTGAGGTCACCATTCCGAGCCTCAGCCTGGCGGTTGCCCTGGGTGGCCAGGGCGGGCCGGGGAGTTCGTCCCAGAAGGTCTCTGTCCAGAATACCGGCGCCATCCTCACCAAAGAGGAGGGTTCGGACGGCATCCTGGCGCAGAGCATCGGCGGCGGCGGTGGTGACGGCGGCTGGGCCACGGCGGTGGCACTGAATTTTTCGGCTGGCAAAACATACTCCGCCAATGTCTCGGTTGCCCATGGCGGCACGGGCGGGAGCGGCGGCGCAGGGGGCGAGGTGGATGTCACCAATGGAGGCTCCATCCAGACCATGCTGGAGAACTCGCCGGGCATCCTGGCGCAGAGCATCGGCGGCGGCGGCGGGAATGGAGGCCTGAGCGCGGCCGTAACCATGTCGGCAAGCACCCCGTCGGCGTCCACATTCAACAGCGCGGTCAGCCTAGGTGGCAAGGCCGGCGATGGCGGCTCGGCCGCACTGGTCAAGGTCACTTCCACCGCACCCGTCACCACTGCCGGGGACGGGTCAACGGGAATCGAGGCGCAGAGCATCGGCGGCGGTGGGGGCGACGGCGGCGCCAGTGTCACCGGCGTTTTGGGACTCACCACCAAAAACAATTATCAATTGGGCCTGAGCGTCGGCGGTGCGGGTGGCGGAGGCGGCATTTCCGGGGAAGTTGACGTAACGACCTCCGGCAACGTCACCACCGGCGGCAACCAGGCGGTGGGCGTCCTGGCGCAGAGCATCGGCGGCGGGGGCGGTGACGGCGGCATGAGCTTCAACGGCGATCTTGTCATCAATGAGACGAAGAGCCTGTCCGTTGCCGTAGGGGGCAAAGGCGGCAAGGGGGGCAACGGCGGTGTCGTGAATGTTACGACAAACGGCGGCGCCATCTCCACTTCGGGGACCGATTCCCATGGCATCTTTGCCCAGAGCGTGGGCGGCGGCGGCGGGACGGGCAATCTTGCCGGCAGCGGCACCGTCGATTTCTACGGCACCGAAAAATACGGCGTCAACCTCGCGGTGAACGTGGGGGGGAGCGGCGGCGTTGCCGGGAGCGGCAGCACCGTTGCGGTGACCAACAAGGCCTCGGTTTCCACCAGCGGCGAGAAGGCGTTCGGCATTTACGCCCAGAGCGTGGGCGGCGGGGGCGGGGAGGCAGGAGGCGGCTTCACCGGCCATCTGAACACGGAATTGCCCGAATCGGGTTTCAACTGGGAGCTGGGCGTGAGCGTGGGCGGCAACGGCGGGAACGGGAACAACGGCGGGAGCGTGACGGTTGACAACCAGGGAGGCCTCAGCACCCTCGGGGACAAGTCCCACGGCATCTTTGCCCAGAGCGTGGGCGGCGGCGGCGGCGCCGGCGGCGATGCCCGTGACTTTTCCCTGGTCATTTCAGAACCTTCCGTCAAGCCTGAGCATGTGACCAGCCTGTACGTGGGTGTGGGAGGAAAGGGAGGCGGCTCCAGCAGCGGCGGCGCCGTCACCGTCACCAATACCGCAGCCATTGCCACCCAGGGGGATTACGCCAAGGGCATCTTCGCCCAGAGCGTGGGCGGCGGCGGCGGCGAAGGAGGGGGAAACAAGGGGCATTCCCTGCGCGACACGCTGATACCGGGCACGGTCAGTATCTCCGTGGGAGGCGCCGGCGGGAGCAGCGGCGCCGGCGGCGCCGTCTCCGTCACCAACAGCGGCGCGATCACGACCGCCGGTGAAGGAGCGTACGGCATCCAGGCGCAGAGCGTCGGAGGAGGCGGCGGCGTGGGCGGGGAAGGTGAACTCGGCCTGCTGAAGCTGAGCATCGGCATCGGCGGCGAAGCCGGCGGCGCCGGCAACGGCAATACCTCTACCGTTTCCAACTCCGGCGCGATTACCACCTCCGGCGACGGGGCGCACGGCATCTTTGCCCAAAGCGTGGGCGGCGGCGGCGGAACCGCGGGAAATGTGGCCCGGTTCCTGTCGGAATACGCCGATATCGGCATCGGCATCGGCTGGGCCCCGTCGAAAGGCGGCGCCGGGGGCAACGGCGGCGCGGTTACCGTAACCAATACCTCCGATATCACCACCCACGGCGCGAGCGCCTACGGTATCCAGGCGCAGAGCGTGGGCGGCGGCGGCGGCGAGGGGGGCGAAGTGGGCTACGGCCCGGGCGCCATTTTCA
The DNA here is from genome assembly GCA_937886325.1 of uncultured Geobacter sp. GTDB lineage: Bacteria > Desulfobacterota > Desulfuromonadia > Geobacterales > Geobacteraceae > RPRC01. The sequence continues at coordinate 6,266 of CALABV010000087.1, read as the reverse complement.
ACTACTTCATGGGCAGTGTCGGCGGCGCAGGATCCGGCGGGCTGGTGACCGTCAACCACTCCGGAAGGATCACCACGACGGGCGATGATTCCGTCGGCATCTTTGCCCAAAGCGCCGGCGGAGAGGGGACCGGCGGAGCGGTAAATATAACGGTCGGGGGGGATGTCCTCTCCTCAGGGGCGGATTCCAACGCTATCCAGGCCCAGAGCCTCGGGCTTGAAGGAAACGGGAATATCGCCGTCACCATCAACTCCGGCACGGTGCAGGGGGGGACCGGCGGCACGGGCGTGGTCTTCATGGACGGAAATGCCAACACGCTGACCAACCACGGCGTCATCACAACCCTGGATGGAGCCAACGGCGTAGCTGTCACGCAGCAGGCAGGCAGCGACGCCCCCTACCACGGCAGCCTGACCGTCAACAACTACGGAACCATCACCGGTTCGGTGAACCAGGGCGCCCAGGCGCTTTCGAAGTACAAGATACAGGATACGAGCCTTCCGACAGGCGACGGAACCATCACCTTCAACAACAATGCGGGCGCGGTATTCGCTGCCGGGTCTATCGTCAACCTGGGATCCGGCGCCCTGACCAACAGCGGGACCCTGAACCCGGGCGCCGGAGAAACGCGGCAGACACACCTCACCGGCAACTACATCCAGAAGGAGAGCGGCGTTTTCGATGTCACGCTCAACGGTGACGGTAGCAGCGACAGGCTGGATGTATCGGGAACCGCCACCCTGGCCGGCGCCCTGCGAGGCCTGTCGGGAAGCGGGGCTTTCCGGAACGGAACCTCCTACACCGTCCTCACCGCCGGCGAAGGGATAACGGCGAAATTCACGTCGTTCGATTTGCACGATACCCCCTTGGTGAGCTTCTTCACAAGCCACGTGTCGGACTCTGTCAGGGTGGTAAGCTCCGTGAAAAGTTTCACCACGGTGGCTGACGGCATCCTCCACCGTCTGCTTGCACGGCACATGGATAGCGTAACGCCCGTGGCGAGCGGTGATTTCAGCCAGGCATTGCGGGAAATCCAGACCATGGCCGGCTCGAAGTACGAAAACGCCTTCGAGAGCCTGAGCCCCGGCATCTACGACGCGGGTACCATCACCACCTTTGACGTTACCCGGCAGTACATCAGGGCTCTGCAGCAGCGGATGCAGGCGGCGAGGGAAAGCCGGAAAGCGTTGGAAATGAAAGCACTGGCTGATTTTTCCCGTCCGGTGCTGCTCGCCCATAACGGCCCGGCTGAGCAATCGTTGCAGGTGGCGCGGGAAAGTCGGAGCGCGTCCCCGCAACGCAAGCTGGGCATGTGGATCCAGGGTGTCGGGCAATGGGGCGACCGGAGCTCGGTGGACGGTTTCAGCGGCTACGACTACTCCATGGGTGGCGCAGCACTGGGGGTCGATTACGGTGTCAGCGACCGGGTGGCGCTGGGCGCCTCCTTCGGGTACGCCTACACCTCCATCGACCAGGACAACCGCTTTGCCAACGGTTCCGTCACCAGTTACTTCGGCTCCCTGTACGGCGCCTACTTCAGCGACCGGTTCTACCTGGACGGCGTTCTCACTTACGGCAATCACTCCTATGACAACAACCGCGCCGTCAGTATCGGCTCGATCAGCGACCTGATGTCAAGCGATCATGACGGCAACGGCTTCTCCGTATTCGTGGAGGGAGGGTACGCCCTGCCGGCGCAGAAATGGGTGGTTCAGCCCTTGGTGTCGCTGCTCTACTCCTCCCTTGACGAAAGCGGCTTCCGGGAATCGGGGGCGCACGACCTGCATATGAGCATGGGAAGCCGGCAGACGAATTACGTGGTATCGGAAGTCGGGCTGCGGGTGTCCCGTCCCATCACTACCTCCATGGGAATCCTGACGCCGGAGGTGAAGGCGACCTGGCAGCACGATTTCGACGTGGACGACAGAATAATGCCGGTAACCTTTGCCGGGGCGCCGGTCACCCTGAATATCGACGGCCGGAAGATCGGGCATGACAGCGCTGCCATCGAAGCCGGGTTCAGCTTTACCGGCACTGGAGGGATAACCACGTCCCTGAAATACAACGGGATCCTGCAGGCCGGTTATACGGCCCATAGCGTGATGGGGCAGCTTCAACTGTCATTTTAAATGACCGATCGGCGCTGGTCGACGTGTCCTGTCAACAGCATTCGGCCTTATTGACGAATATTTCATGTGTCATCGAGCGATGCCGAGTAACGGCCTTGTTTCAAGACTGTCTACAGTATGCTATGATTTCCCGGCCGTTTGACCACTGAGACCTGAAAGGGTATCCCGATGATGCAGCAGATCCATGGGAAGAATAGCGCCGTGATCCGCATCCCCTTCCGCGCCCCGTTCCTCCCCCTGGCAATGGAGTTCACGGACAAGGGTGCGCGGGGCTTCGGCTATGGCGACCGGGAGGCCGGCGGGCTCGTTCTGGCGGTCGAGGAGCTTTTCTCCTTCTATGCGCCGAGGGCCGCCGTCGCCTCAATGGTGGAGATTGAACTGGAAGACCATGGCTTTCGTCTGGCGCTCTCCATCTCCTTCCACGCCGCCAATCCGGATATGCGCGCCTTCAACCTGACCTGGCGCGTCAGCCATGACAGCGAGGATTCCCTGGACACCCTGGGACCGATGATCGCGGCACGCAGCGTCTCCAGCCTGCGCCTCGACTTCGGAGGCGATGAGCGGATAGTGATCCGCATGACCCGCGACCGGGAGTATCCACCCGCCGGAGCCGTGCCCCTTCCCCCGCCGGACGTAGAGAAAAGCGTGAGGCTTTCCGATCCCTCCCCTGACGATCTTCGGCATTTCGCCGCCATGGCGACCACCTCCTGCGCCCCGTTTCTTCCTTCGTTTTTGGCAAAACCCGGAATGGTCGCGGACATGCTTGCCGCCGGACGGTTGAGCGCCGTGCTGGCCCTGTCGGGCGACTGGATCACGGGCGGCGTGCTGTGGCGGCCGCTGACCGACACCTGCATCGAATTGTACGGACCGTACCTGTTCCGCGACGACCCGGACGACAGGACGCTTACCCTGCTGCTGGACGAGGCGGTCGGCCGCATCTCCCGCTCCCGCGCGCGGGGCCTGCTGCGGGGTCAGGGGTCACTTCCGGGTCACGAACGCTTTTTCGACTTCCTGGGCGAACTGGAAATGGCGGGCATCAGCGGGCATGCGGCGCGCTCTGTCTATTACTACCGCCAGCTCAGGGAGGAGAGCGGGGGCGTGGTGTACTGCACGGCCCGGCTGGCAGCCTTTCTCCACGAACAGTACGACCGTCTCTGTCTTCCCCGGCAGGTGCGCGAGACGCACGGCGAAACGGCCCTGGCGCGCGACGCGTCGGTGCTGGCGGTGGAACTGGACTATCCCCGTTCCCTGGCGGTTATCCGCCCGCTCTGCGCCGGCAGGGACATGGCCGCCAACCTGGCCGGTCACCTGGACCTGCTTCGCGACGAGGGGATCTTGAACTTCATCGTCGAGATCAACACCGGGCGCGGCGAGGACACCGCCTTTGCCGACGCTCTGGCGGAGACCGGTTTCGTGCCGCGCCTGCTCATTCCCGACGCGGGACAGGGGGATCTCGTGATCTATGATCATGCCGAGGGGAATGCCCTGTCATGAATCTGGATGCCCTGGTCCCCGACTATGTCCGCTGCTTCGAGGCCTACATCCCGAGCCGGCCGGATCACCTGCTGATGCGGGAGTACGGCGCGCCGTTCCTCCATCGCCTGAACAACAACGAGAACCCCCTCGGCCCGCCCCTGGCAGCGGCCCGCGCCATTGCCTCGTTTCCTCCGGAGCTGGCCGCCGTCTACCCGAGCGGCGACTCCTTTGACCTGCGCCAGGCTCTGGGCCACCGCCTCGCCATCTCGCCCGACCGCATCCTGGTAGGCAACGGCTCCTGCGAGGTGATCTCGTCGGTGATAAAGGCATTTTGCCGGGCCGGGGACACTATCGTCACCGCGGACAAGACCTTTGCCGTGTACGAATGGGTGGCCGAGTTCTCCGGCATCCAGGCCCGGCTGGTCCCGCTGCGCGACTACGCCTTCGACCCCCAGGGGATGCTGGACCGCATCGACGGCCGCACCAAGATCCTCTTTGTCTGCAACCCCAACAATCCTACCGGCAGCTGGTGGACCCGCCAGGTACTGGTCGACTTCCTGGAAAAGGTCGGCGATGACCGGATCGTGGTGGTGGACGAGGCCTATTGCGAGTTCGTGGAGGATGGGGACTATCCGGACGCGGTCGGCCTGATGGAGCGCTTTCCCAACGTGGTTGCCTTTCGCACCTTCTCCAAGATGTACGCCCTGGCCGGGCTGCGCTCAGGCTACCTGGTTGGAACCGAGGAGGTGGTGGACGTGGTCAGGCGCACCAGCATCGCCTATTCGGTGAATATCCAGGCGCAGCGGGCCGCGCTGGCGGCCCTGTCCGACGACGCGGGGCATATCGCCGCCACCCGCGCCCTGGTGCGGGAGGGGAGGGCTTACCTCCGCAGGGTCTGCGACGAACTGGAACTGGAAACGGTGGGCGGAGAAGGGAATTACCTGATGATCAAGGCCCCCATCAACGACATGCTCATGTACCGGCGGCTGATGAAGCGGGGGATGATGGTCCGCTCCATGACCGGGTTCCGCTATCCCGGCTGGATTCGCGTTACCCTGAAGGAGATGCCGGTGATGGAGAGCTTCGGCGAGGCATTGGGCGAGGAAATACAGGCCATACGGGCCGGAGGGAGGACCGCATGACATCGGAACCTCAGCCGCTGGAAATCGGCAGGCCGGAGATCCGCGGCGACGCCGCTGCAAAGGCGTCCGGCCGGGAGCTGTTTTCCGCCGACATCTATCCCGACAACCTGGTCTGGGCAGGGGCCGCTCGCTCGGGAATCCCCCACGGCAGGCTGGTGTCGCTGGACGTGTCGGCCGCCCTGGCCGTGCCCGGCGTGATCAAGGTGCTGACCGCCGGGGACGTGCCGGGACCGAACCGCCACGGCATCATCCACAAGGACATGCCGGTGCTGGTGGACGACGTGGTGCGCTACAGCGGCGATGCCCTGGCCCTGGTGCTGGCCGAGTCGCGCGAGGCCCTGAAGCTGGCGATCCCGCTGGTGAACGCGGTGATCGAGCCGCTTCCCGCGCTCTTCGATCCCGAATCCGCCCTGGCGGACGATGCGCCCCGCCTGCATCCGGACAAGGAAAACAACCTGCTGATGGCGGCGGAAATCCGTAAGGGCGACGCACCGGCCGCGTTCGCGGAGTGCGATGCCGTGGTGGAGGGGGAGTTCACCACCCCGGTGCAGGCCCATGTTTTCCTGGAGACGGAGAACGGAACTGCGCGGCTTGAGGAAGACGGTGTCATCGCCATGACCGTTTCCACCCAGTCGCCTTTCCGGGACCGGCTGGAGATCGGCTATGCCCTGGGAATCCCCTTTGACCGGATCCGCATCACGAGCCCCAGCCTGGGCGGCGGGTTCGGCGGCAAGGACGGCGCCACCGTGCAGTGCCTGCTGGCCCTGGCCGCGCTTCATTCCGACGGACGGCCGGTCAGGATGCAGTGGGACCGGGAGGAGAACCTGGCCGCGGGCTACCGGCGCCACGGCTGCCGGATGCGCTACCGGCTGGGCGCGAAGCGGGACGGCGCGCTCCATGCCGTGGAATGCGATCTGATCTACGACACCGGCGCCTATGCCCACCTGGGGGGCGAGGTGATGGAACTGGGAATGGAGCATGCGGGAGGTCCCTACCGTATTCCGCACACGCTGATCCGGGGCAGGTGCGTCTATACCAACAACCCGGTGGCCGGGGCCATGCGGGCCTTCGGAGTCTGTCAGGTGACCTTTGCCTTCGAGTCCACCATGGACCTGCTGGCCGTAAAGCTGGGCATGGACCCACTGGAACTGCGGCTGGCCAACGCCCTGGTCGACGGCGACACCAACTGCGCCGGGGTGCGCCTGGTCACTTCCACCGGCGTGGCCGGATGCCTGGAGATCCTGCGGGACCATCCTTTCTGGCAGGATCGGGGGGAGTGGCAGAGGCAGGCCCCGCCCGGAACCAGGCGCGGTGTGGGACTGGCAACGGTCTTCAACGCGGCCGGGTACGGCGGCGGGGTGCGCGACTCGGCCATCGCCAAGGTGGAACTGTGTCCGGATGGAAATATAACGCTGCACAACGCGGTTTCGGACATGGGCCAGGGCAACTCGTCCGCCTTCCTGCAGATGGCCGGCCATGTCCTGGGACAGGAAGCCTCGTCCATGATTCTTCGCCAGCC
>CALABV010000086.1 GCA_937886325.1 uncultured Geobacter sp. | reverse complement strand
CCGATCAAAGCCGTAGCTCTCGATGAGCTGGCGCAGAACCTTCTGCACCAGCAGCTTCTTGGCTGAGGCGCTCTCCTTGTTGCCGGTCAGGATGTCGATGAAAAAGTTATCCGGGCCGCTCTCTTCGGCAGCATCCTGCGGGGCCTCAATGATGTCGTCTTGATCGCTCATCCGTTCTGCTCCTTGAGAAATTCGCGGTACTTCTCAGCGATGACCGGCAGATCGTTGTCCTCGATCTTTTCACTGCGGGTCAGGGTTCGTTCCACGAAGCGCCCGCCGATGCGGATGCGCTCGATATGTTTCTTGGGCTCGACAATCTCTTCGCCGTCCGGGGTGCGCTTGTAGAGCTTGTTGCCACGGCGGTCGAAGCCAACCTTGTCGGCCACGGCCATAAAGACCGGATATTCATCAATGCCGCCCAGAGCCTCGGCGCGTTTTTCCTCTTCACTCTTGCGGCGCAGGAACAGCAAGCTGGTAAGAATGTTGACGTTGGCCTCGGCGATGAAGGCCTCCACTGGCAGGTCGACGGAGGCGAGCACCTGGGTTTCACGCATGATCCACCAGCGGATGTATTCCGCCGCCGGGTTGCCGAGAACGCCGTCTGGCAAAACGATGCCCATGCGGCCGGTGCCCGGCTTGAGCCACTTGATGCAGCGCTCAATGAAGAGAATCTCCGGCGCGACGCTGCCCTTGGCGTTACCGGTGTTGCGGAAACCGCCTTCGCCATCCGGCTCCCAGTTATGGGCCAGCTCGTATTGTTCAAGAATATGCTTGTCGGTGATCGGGATGTCGGAGCCGAACGGAGGATTGGTGGCGATGATATCCACCGACCCAAGCTGGATCTCCTTCTTGGCGGAGGGCAGATCGGCCAGATGCCCCAGCGGGAACTCCAGGGAGTTGATGTTGTAAATGTGCCCACGGCCGTCACCCGCCAGCACCATGTTCATCTGGGCGGCGCGGATCAGGAACGGGTCAAAGTCGGCCCCGAACACATTGGCGGCGGCATACTCTTTCAGCCGCTCGTGGACGTTCAGAAACTCGGTGGTGTTCTCGTTGCCGACCTGGGTATTCTGCTCCTCGCGGAATTTCTTCAGCATGTGTCCCAGGGTGGCGACCAGAAAACCGCCGGTCCCGCAGGCCGGGTCCAGCAGCGTCTCGCTCTCCTTGGGATCGAGCATTTCCACGACCAGCTTCACCACGCCCCGGGGAGTGAAATACTGACCACGGTCACCGCGTAGATTGACGCCCACCAGCTCTTGGTAGGCCACGCCCTTGGCATCGACATCCGTGCGGGTGAAATCGTATTTGGCTAATTCAGAAACGATAAAGGCCAACGCCCGGTCGGAGAGTGTGATCTCCTCGTTGCCCCGGAAAATGTTCTTGTACTGCTTCTTGACCTCGGTGAAGAGCTCCTCGATACGGGCACGGATGGCCTTGCGGCCCTGTGGCTCGAACTGCTCCTTCGGGCCAGCCCAGAACCGGCGTTTCCAGGCCTGGCGCTGCTTGCCACGCAGATTCTCATCGTGCATCTTGCAAAAGATCAGATAGAGGAACTGCCAGAAGGCGGCATCCTTGGGCATACCCTCGTTGCCATGGATGTAGTTGTGGCAGCGGCGGAAGGTGATCTTGAGCATCTCGTTGTCGGCGATGCGGGTATGGGCATCGGAGATGACCTCCTTGGTGCCGACTGACTCTTCGGCCATCGGCCAGTCGCCGATGGGGTTGCACTTGGTTTCGAAGCGCTTCTGTTCCTTCTCGACAAAGAAGAACTCCAGGCCGTTGGTCCACAGGCCATACTGAACCGCGTCGACCTCGCGCATGATGGTCTCGATCTCATCGAGGTCCTTGGCGGCCTGCTCAAAATCGCGGATGCGCACGGCGTTCTTGCCGACGTTCGGCTCCTGGCGGCAGAGCACGGCGCGGCCCAGATTCTCGATGTTGTGTTCCTTGCCATGGTGGAAGATGGCCACGTCCACCTTCTTGCGGCCGCCAATGGAAAAATCCAGCTCCATGTCTTCCGGCGAGAATCCGTATTCGTGGATCAAGGCGCGAACGACCCGCTGCCGGACCAGCTCCTTCTTCGTTTCCTTAACCTGTTTGCCGGAAACGTAGTCGAGCGTGTATCCCGCCGGGATCGTGTTCTCGGCCTGTTTGTTCTTTTTTCTGCTCATATAAAAACTCCGTTCACCGAGGCTGGTGTCATTTCTGGTCGTCCTCGCCGAAATCCTGGGTTGTGTGTTTCTGTTGCTCTATCCATGCGTCGATGTCCTTTCGGGAGAATCGCCACTGGCCTCGGACCTTGAAAGCAGGCAGTTCCCCGGTCTGGGCCATGGAATAGACCGTCTTGTCGCCGACCTTAAGTAGAGCGGCGACATCCTTTAGTTTCAGAACCTCTTCATTGTTCATGTCGCCTCTCCTGCAGGGCTGTTGGCCGTCAAGGCACAGTGCCAGAACAGGGGTAAGTTACCTGCCTCTGAGTAAAAATCAACCAGAATATACCAAATTACGCCAAAGATTGCCAGGGAAATTTTGTGTTGCAAAACACTAAACAGCGAGGTATATTAGACGCTATGAAAAACTTTGGTGAAACCATTCGCGACCTCCGAGTCGCCCAAGACCTCGGGCTGCGGGAGACGGCGACCAAGGTAGGCATTTCCCCCGCCTATCTGAGCCGCATCGAACGTGGCAAGGAGCGTCCGCCAAGGCCAGAGGTAATCAAGGAGTTGGCCAAGGTGCTGGCCGCCGATCCCGACGTGCTGTTCCGTTTATCCTCGTCCACAGACCCGGAAGTTGTCGGCTACCTTCATGACCAACCCGAGGTCATGAATTTGCTTCGCTACATCAAGGAAGCCAGCTTTACCGAGGATGAGATCAAGAGCCTCATCCAGGCAGCCGAAAGCATTAAAGCCAACTCTCATTAGCCCCGCCACTCGAGGTCAATTCGCTCCCCATTTGAAACCCGAGCTATCCTGAATATCCACACTGCAATTGTAATCGCCCCAGTCGAATAAGAATCCCCTGAGTGATTGACTGCCAGCCGGATACCCTGACCAAAATCGCCCTTAGCAACCATCACACAATACAGCGATATAGCCAGCGCCTCTTCCCCGACCCAGCCACCACCGAGCCGCTCTATCGTCTCCGGGCAGGGTTTCTCATTGATGCTGCTCCGCACCGCCCGAGCGATCATAGCGGCAAGACAACTCTTCTCATACTCAGGCCGCTCAACAAGAACCAACATGGACTCGGAAATCGTTTCCTCCAGAGTTCTGGCGGATACGAGATAGAAAATTTGCGCAGCTAAGAAGCCTGCCGGAAGATAGCCGAGCGGGTGACCGTGGGTGATAGCGGCAGCAGCGCAGCCAAGCTCGAAGGTCATCTCCCACATCCGGCAATGCTCGACAGAACAAGCCCACCGGAGCAACCCGCATAACTCCGCCGCACCCCTTGCTTGTGTTGACCGGCTGTGCAACCGTTCCCATCTTCCCCGCAATCAGCGCCAACAGGCAAGTGTTGCCCGGCGCCCTCCGGCGGTGGAGTCCCTCCACCTTCAGCAACTCCCCATCCAGGCAGTCGCGAAAGATCGGGTCACGGGATGCTTCCCCCTGGGTGTGAAGCCAGCGCAGATACGCCCGATAGATGGATGCTGGTAATCGGGTTCAGCACCGGTCTCACTGCTGTGCTGGTACTCCCTCAGCAGCCCCTCCGCGGTAAAAAGGGTCATCTGAGTATCGTCAGTGATGGCGCCGACCCCTCCCGCAGTTTCGACGAAGTCCTGTATCCCGTCCGGACCGAACTTTCTCCTTATCTCGTCCATGGACAGAAACTCGACCGGCCAGCCGAGGGCATCGCCCACAGCGCCGCCAAGGAGACAGCCGATAAACTTGTCAGCTATTTCATTGTCGCTCATCGTTTGCACCTCCGCACATACTCCTCCTGTTCCCGCGTCTGAATGGTCCCCGGCCGTGCGGCCCGAACTCTCCGAATAGCCTCTTGCGGGGCCATTCCGAACTCAATGAGCAGCCTGGCGGCAACCAGACCTGTCCTGCCGAGCCCTCCCCGGCAGTGAAGCACAATTCTCCCGCCATCCCGCAGGATACGGCGCAGTTCCTCCCCTGCCGTCACCCATTCTTCTTCGAATGCCTTGTCAGGCACCCAGACATCGACAATAGGTAGGTGGATCCAGCGGATGCCGAGTTCACGGGTCTTCTCCGGGAGTTCGGGTACGGAGAGCAACTCGAACTCGAATTGTTCAATGAGAGTCACCAGCGCCTGCGTCTCCCAGTCCCGTATGACCTTGAGATCCAGGCTCAGGTCACGTTTCCAATGTCCATCAGAATATCTGGATCCGGCATTCTCATCCTTTCCCGGAGAGATGGTCATCCCAATGAGTCCGCCGGTACCGGGGACAGTGACCGAGTCGATGCGCAAGGGCGAAAGGATGCTTCGATTGTCTTTCATACTATCAACCTCACTTGGGTGAACGATTATACCCGGTTATCCGTCGATATATCATAGCCGTATGTCAGAATAAGTCACAAAGCTATTTGAATTGCATTACGGATATTTACCGGCCTTTTTGGTGCTTACAGGGAGCGCCGGGAAGCAGTTTGCTTGCATAGATTGTCACTGCGGAAAAGTTGTCTTGACGACATTCGGTGGGAGGTTATAGTCTGCCTTTATTGAAGAATCTATAATGATTTGCGGGCATCACATCAGACCTTCAACCTTGTCTATTCCGACAATTTCGTGCGAGAAATAGGAGGGGATATGACCACACCATATGATGAGTACCTCAACAGATATCCCAACGTGCGTGCAGCGATCCGGTGGGAAGGGGTCCCCTATGATGGGTGGGCGCAGTATACACCCACCCATGAATTTTACACCAACCTGAAATACTATTACTCCGTCATCGAAGCAGGGAAGGAAATTTACTATTCCTTTCTCCCCGACTTCGCTCCACCGCTCACCAATGGCTACATGACCATCGAAAGCGCCTCTGACCTATTTCTTGCCCACGTGGCACATTCCCTGTGGATTGAAATCACACAGGCGGTGCCCTGGCGTCTTCACAACTATGACGACGAGGAACTGGCCCTAATCCTCGGCGGGTCCGGCATGTTCAGGAAGGGAACAGGAAACGCTTCCCATCTTTACATGATAAATGAAAATGTCAGCGGCAAGGGTATGCCGACGCGGCCGGACAAATCCTACCGGTTTTTGACCGGGACCGACCCGTCAATCAGAAGCGGGAATTCTTTCATACGGAACAACAAGCGAGGGACGATATGGGAGGTTTTCCGATGGTTGCGGGACAATCTTGGACACGGCACGCAGGGTCTAAGCGAGGAGAAACGCAAAGAGGCTTACGGATATCCCGGGCCACAGCCCATTGAAAAGATGTTTACCCGAACCGTGAAACCCGATTCGGGCCTGGGGCCTCGATACTGGGTGCATGACGGTTGTCACGGTGCGGCTGCGCTTGTCGTCTGGCTGCTTAGAGTGATCAACATCCCCGCCCGTTCCTGGAAAACCTTCATCGAAGACAGCCAAACCCCTATGCACAGCGGGATAGATCTGCCCTGCGAGTACTTGTTTTCCTCTCATATGGATAACTTCTATGCTCAGCAGCAATCAAAAGATTCGACAATGGAGCCGTGGGAAATCTTTGCCGCTCCTTCAACATTTGGCCGCCCTTCCCGAGGTTCGCTATACCGCAGGAAAGTAAAAATTGCCGAAAGAAGGTACAGAAGCCTGCGGAGAAAATACCTCACGGCCCCCGGCCCGGGTGAACAACGCGCTCGCTACGCCAGGAAGTTCCTTGCCATAGTGTGCCTGAAACACCCCACCTACTTTTTTGTCAGTGCATACTGGGAGTTTCTCATCTATCACACAACGGTCTTCAGCGACACATTACAGGCGAATGGGTACGATTCTTCGGAAGTCGATTCGGCAACCAACGTTTTCGCCCCGAAACTGCAGGCAGCTATCGATGCATACAAAATAAAGAATCCGGGCCTGAGTGATGCAAACTGCCTTGAGGCCTACAAGGCTGCATATACCGCATGGGATTCAGGCCGCGGAATGCCGTAAGCAGCGGATAATCAACGATACCTTTGACGACAAAAAGAAAGGCCCGCTCAAAGAAGCGGGCCTCATTTTTTACGATTCTTCTTTACCCATTTCACGGGTGTCAGGCATTTACAACAGCCTCTGAAACGCGTTCATTTTCAAGAAAACAGCCCGGTGGAGTATCCTCGTTCATACAGTCCTCCAATCTTTGCTGCTCTTGCTCTGTGCAACTCCTTGTATCAATTCAGGTAGCGCTACCTTAAGTTTGAGTATATCCATTTCGATTCGGAAAAAACAGACTGTTGCAATTATTTTTGTTGGCGTATAATGCAAAATTGTGTTGCGTCGGTTCAGGACCTATTGCCCCCCCTCACCCATTTCGCAACGGCGCAAATAGAAACTCCAAGCCATTCACCTTGATCTCGTACACAGCCTGCAGCATCCTGCCCAGCTTGCCTTCAGGAAATCCCTTTTTGGAAAACCAAACCACATAGGGTTCCGGCAAGTCTATCAACAATCGGCCTCGATACTTCCCGAACGGCATCCTCATCGCTGCCAGCTCCAACAACTCAGCAGGATCCGGTCCAACTTCCAAGCACTGATTAAATGAATCCCGGTCCAACAAGAGCCCTCCTTCATGCTTCGCGCACGGAAAACCGCGCAAATGCATCAATCCTGCTGATTTCGACGCCATTCGTATTGCCACCCGGGTATATCTCAGCAGCGAGATACCTCAGTTCATCCTTTTCAGCATCCTGGGGCACGCATATCCACCACCCCTTGCATCCCCCCCTGGATCCGTCGTTCCACCGATACCCTCGCTGCTTGAGGTCATCCTTCCGATCGTACGGCGCTCCAACAGCGCAAATCTTCGATGTAGTCTCGGCAGCGTTCCGCAGCAGGGCACTGAATATCGGCTGATTGCTCGCCGGGAAGTCCGCCAGCAGCAGGCCCAGCACCCCTTCGGCGTCATCCAGCGCACGATGAGCATTGATGAAGTACCCGCCGCATTTATACAACAGGTACTCAAGGGTGCGGGAGGAAACCCGCTCCGCTTGCCAGTTCAGCTGTGAGACGGAACAGGCCCATGGCATGTCAACAAAGATGGGGAACCTCGCCTCGATGAACTTTCTGTCAAAGGCCGCGTTATGCGCGATAACCAGGCTCGCTCGTTGGGCCAGGCCGGCAATCTGGTCATCATCGAATACTTTACCGGCCACCATGTCATCGGTAATGCCGGTTATTTCCTTGATCTCGTCGGGAAGAGGTCTCCCGGGATCCTCGAACCCTGAATACCGGTCGCAAATTCGGATGATGTTTGCATTTCGCGGGTCATACTCAAAAACAACTATTCCGATCTCGATGATCTTGTCCGCGGCATAGTCCATCCCCGTGGTCTCGGTGTCAATACACATTGCTATCTCAGAACCGGGTACCGACTTATTGGTGAATCTGGGATCGTTCTCCAGATTCAACCTGCGCAGCACAAGGTAGTCGCCGGTGGAATGAAGTGCGGATATGGCTATTTCAGTTTCAAGGATATTCATACTAACAACCTTTCTAGGGATTCAGGTTTTCCAGAACGCGGCAACCTCGCGCAAGATTCCGTCGGAAACCAATTCCGCAACGTCCGACTCAAACCAGTCAGCAGGCATGGCCCGACTGTAGCCCGATTCGATGAACCTGCCGTCCATCAGGACGATAAGCCCGCGGTCGGTCTCTGAGCGGATGACTCTCCCCGCTGCCTGAATCGCCTTGGCCATGGCAGGTATCACTTGACGTACTCCCCGCCTGAAAGGCGAGGATTCTTGGGAACACCGAACGTATGCTTGATTGACTCGGAGCACAGAGGTCAGGCTATGGCCAAGCTACTTGGGGCCACGTCGGGGCCATCTACGCAAGCCGGGAGAACCCGCTTGCGATACTTGGGGATGGATTGAACATGGCTGAATACAAACCCGTCAGGAAGCGCAATGTCGAAATGTCTCTTCCTGAGCATCATGAATCCAGCCTTTCCGTCGCGATGAGCGGTAAACCCGCATTGCCCACAAAGGTATGTTCTCCCGGTCGGATGATTTTTGCATCCGCATGCCGGGCAGTCACTACTGGTGCCTTCCTCGTCTGTCAGGCACGATGCAATACCGGCTTCGTGAGCCTTGTAGCGCAGATACCGCTTGATTGTCCCGAATTCCATCTGGGAGACCTTCTGGCGAGACTTCCTGCTGAGACGTCTCTTTTTCTTCGTATCTTTCTCTACGCCGGCGGGATTTCCGATGACCAATTCGGAAATGTTGTTGGTGACACAGAAATCTATCGCCTTACGGGTAGCCTTGTGCAGCAGGTCCCGCACCCGGCTGTCAGAGGTGGACTTCATCCGCCCCTTGGCGGCAATCAGCTTTCTCCATCTCCGGCTTCCTTTCTTGCAGCGGGAAAGGGCATTCGAGAACCAAGCCAGGGATTTGTTCCGGAGTCTTTTGATGGAACGCACTTCTCGCCCGGATACGACAAGACCGCTACCCTGTTCGTCACAGACGGCAACGGGATGGATTTCACCGATGTCGGCGCCGGCACGGATGCCCGCAAGCGGCTTCGCTTCCGGGTAGTCGGATGCCCAGCTGAGAATATACCGCCCCCTGCGCCACAGAATTTCGCACGTATTGATGCTGGCGGGAGGGACAAATCCTGTGTCGAACGATACTCCGGCAGCCAGGCTGAGGACCAGCGTGCCTTTTTCACCCGTACGGATGGCCATCTGTTTGAATGGAATGGTGAGGAACTTCTTCTCCCTCCAGGGATAGCGAACATTGACTCCCTGCCGTCGGAGGTTGGCGGCTGTTTGGCGGTTCGAGACGAACTTGTCTGTTAGCGCCTGGATGGTCTGGCTGTGAAGTCGATAGCCTCCTTTGAGACGCTTCTGCAAGTCCCCCTTGCTGACCCACGTGCGGGTTGCTGCATAGTGGTCTCTGGCATGAATTACGATATCGTTCCAACATCGGGCCGCTTCCTCCTGGAATTCTTTCAGAAGAGCAGCCTGTTCCGGTCCGACACGGAGTATGAAATGGCGGGCCTTGATCAAGTGATGCGACTCCACTGGGACTCGATGTACTGCTTGATGACCTCCGCCGATACCTTTCCCGTCGTGGCGCAAAAGTATGACCGCGACCAAATATGTCCCTTCTTCTTCAGCTCCGGAAATCTTGCCGCAAGGGTCGAGCCAACTTCCCCTTTGATAGTTCCCGCAAGTGAGGACGGGGATGGCCGCGGGGGAGCGGAAAGCGAGAGGTGAATATGGTCAGGCATGATTTCCAAGGCAATAAGGTTGCGGCCGATTTCCGCAACATGTTCAGTTATTGCGACTCGGGCGACTGAAGCGACATCCTCTCTGCCGAGTATGCTGCGGCGGTATTTTGGACACCAGATCAAATGGTATGACAAAAGAAACTTGGCATGGCGTGTCGATTCATAGGGTGTATTCACTTCTTTATGCATGAGGATTATAATGACATAATTCCAATATAACAAACAAGTATATTCAACACCATGCGCCTCTCATCCCCGCCTGGAAGGCGAAGCTTTCCCGGCGCGATATTGTAAGGATGGTCCATGGAATTTGCTGAGAGCCTGCGGGCGAGCTCCCGGATATTGAAACTGCTCTTGATTTCCTCAATCTTCGGCAGTTCGTGGC